>JANQRQ010000055.1 GCA_028284485.1 Planctomycetaceae bacterium
GCCCGTATGCACCATCTCGATCGCCTTTTGAAAGTTGGGCACACTGCGGCGCTGCGTCCCCGCTTGGAAGATTCGCTGCTCGCTATGCATGGTGTCTGCCAGTTGCTGACACAACTCGAGCGTGATTCCGCACGGTTTTTCGCTGTAGACATCTTTGCCCGCCTTGGCCGCGATGATCGAAGCATCGGCATGCCAACGGTCGCCCGTGGCGACCAGGACGGCATCGATGTCGTCACGATCGAGCAACTCGCGAAAGTCGCGATACAAAGCACAATCGCTGTTGCCGTAGTGCCCATCGACCAGTTCTTTTCCGATCTGTCGCCGCGATTGCTGGACGTCGGCAATCGCCACGCAGCGAATGTCCGTAAACTTCAGCATCGAGGTCAAATCGTAGCGGCACCGCGGGCCGATACCGATGACTCCCAAATTGATGGTTTCGCTCGGTGCGGTGCTCCCCTCGAGACCAAGAGCATGTGCGGGTACGACAGTGGCCGCCAACGAAGCCGCAGCAGATGCCTTCGCGGTATTCCATAGAAAATCTCGCCGAGTCGTTTTAGCGGGACCGTTCATCGCATCGTTCTCCCGAGTTAAGAATTATTAGTCAGGTTGTATCGCCATCTTTTCGGCGCTGTTATTTTCATTTAGAAATTACTGATCCGCCAGCCATCCTCCTGGCTGCGGGGTCGCCGTCGCCTGCGTATCAGCATACCAGCTTTTGAGCTGTGCGAGCATTAAGGCCGCCCGTTCTGGACGTTGTTCGGCGACATCATGCTCTTCCTGCGGGTCGATCGCCAGGTGATACAGCTCGACTTTTTCGTTTTCAAATGTCCCCGGTTTTGCCTTCGGATGTTGGACGACCAGCTTCCATTCACCGTCGCGCATCGCCTCAGAGCGGGCACCGCCGTTACTTAATGACGCCCAATACAAGGGCCGCGACGGAAGTGATTCGTCGCGCAAAACGACCGGAGAGAAATCAACACCGTCGAGCGGTCGGTCCGGTGACGCCACACCGGCCAACGCCAATAACGTTGGCATGACATCGATGCTGATTAATGGCTCTTCAGACACGGCGCCTGCGGAAATTGTCCCCGGCCACCAGGCAATCGCCGGCTCTTTGTGGCCCCCTTCGTAAACCGAACCTTTCCCACCGCGCAGATTCGGGCTGCCGCTGGGAAAATCGCCTGACGGACCGTTATCCGAAAAGAACAGCACAAATGTCTTCTTATCGATTCCCAAATCCACCAGAGTGCGGCGCAGTGCGCCGATTCCTTCGTCAATCGGCAACGTCATGCCTTTATATTTCGCGATCCGTTCTTCCGGAGGATGATCCTGCCAACGCCAGCGATTCCAGCCTTCTTCGGTCCGGCGAACCGGGTCACCCGGAACTTGCACCGGGTTGTGAATCGACTCGTGGGCAATGTACAAACAGAACGGCTTGTCGCCACCGGCGTGCCGACGCACAAAATCGAGCGAGTAACGATTGATCAGGTGCGTTGTGTAGCCCTCTTCCCGCGTTTCGGTGCGCGCGTGCCACCAGTCATGCTCGTTGTGATCGCCGACGTGGCTGACGAAATCGATGTTCCCGCTGTGGTAACCAATGAACTCGTCGAAGCCATGATTCTGCGGATGGTAGTCGTCCGAGTTGTGGACATATCCTTGATGCCATTTGCCGACAATACCGGTCGAGTAACCTGCGTCGCGCAACACTTCGGCGAATGTTGTTTCGACAAGCTGCAAACCCTTGCGATGTTCCGGATGATCGCCGCGCGGATGAATGACCGCCTCGATTCCCGCCCGCTGTTGATAGCGCCCAGTCAGCAGCCCGGCTCGCGTCGGAGAGCAAACCGTTCCCGAGGAATGAAAGTCGGTCAGCCGCATCCCCTCGGTCCCTAAGCGATCGATTTCGGGTGTTTGAAAATAGGGATTGCCGAAGCAGCTCAGCCCGGCGTACCCCATGTCGTCGACCATGATGACGATTAAATTCGGCCGCTCATCAGCGGTCGCAGTTGTGGTCCAAGTCAGCGAACAGCTAATCAGAAACGCCGCCCCAACTGGGAAACCTCTTTTCATCATGTGATCCTATGAAGCAGTTTTGAATAGATCAGTTGCTGCGTCAGCACGCGAGAATCCCATTCTGACCGTTACTCGCCGGCGCCGCCACTGTTTTGTCAGAACAGGCGCTGGTCGGGTATTATCCGTGATGAGATGATTCGGTGTCAGAAATCATTCCACCAACGAAAAACTTCCTATTCGTGTGATCCGTGAAAATGCTAACAGCAGTCGAACATCGACGGCAGGTGCCCTGATGAACAAACATGATGAACTCGCAAGCGCCATGGAAAAAGGAGATACCGTTCGTGTGGACCAATTGCTTGCGGCCCACCCGGATTTGGTCAATTCTCCCGAGTGGACACCGCCTCCGTTGCATTGCGCTGTTTTATGGGACCAACCTAGCGTCGCCGAAATCCTGTTACAGCGTGGGGCCAACATTGAAATTCGCGATCCCGATCGAAACACCACGCCACTGCGATACGCCA
Organism: Planctomycetaceae bacterium; assembly: GCA_028284485.1. GTDB lineage: Bacteria > Planctomycetota > Planctomycetia > Planctomycetales > Planctomycetaceae > JANQRQ01. The sequence goes on from JANQRQ010000055.1 coordinate 2,538, forward strand.
TTCTTTACTGCAAACCGGAATTGGTTCGGCATTTGATCTCCGGTGGTGCCAATGCCGGCGCCATCGAGGAGGGCGGGCTGACCGCTTTCGAATTAGCGAGTGAAGCGGCTGCCGGTGCTTACGAAAAGTACGACGACCTGCCGCGCCGAGACGAGTACAGCAAGATCGTCGAACTCTTAACAGAACTGGGACTCGACGAGCCGAGGTGACGATCGCGCCGATCCTCGACCTCACTGGGGCGAAGGGAGACCCATCATTAGTTGATGGGCGAGCCAAGCTCTCCAAAAGAGACCAATGCTGCGTCTCTTCGCGCCACCAACCACCCAGCGCGTCGACATCAAATCGACGCATCTAATCGATTTACGACACAAGATCACCGGTGAGTCAAATGATTCGATACAGTTTGACATTCTCCAAAGGCCGGGTAGTCTGAGGAAACTCGACTAACACTATTGTTCTGCGGTTGATCAGATGGGAATAGTGAAAGTGGACTTCGATTTTCGAATTCAAACCTTTGTAATACTCGCCGTCATCACCCTATGTACTGGTTGCGGTAAATCTCCGACAAACGTGCCTGCCTCAAATTCAGCCCCTGGCCTTTTAGATGCCCCTGACCTGATATATGAGGATCCCGCCCGTAAAGAAGTGGAGGAAATATTTGAATCATTTGAATCCTACACCGGTGCCGAATACCGAAATCTCCCAAGACGTGACAGGTACTTAATTGATGTCGTTTGGTTTGAAACGGACGTCACTCAAGGCGGTCTGGACCTGTATTTTTACAATCCGGCCGGAGATCACGCTCTTGATTGTCTCGAAGCCCTCACAGCGATTGGTGCACACGAATCCGCATCATTGCTAAGAGAAGCGTGTAACCTATTTCCGGAAGGGCGCCCCAGTCCTGACCGCGACCAGCGTCGACTGCAGCTTAATGAGATAACGGGCGGTTATGACATGATCGATGATTACATCGACGGTTCAATCGAGCAAGAGTTATTTCGGCTTTTACTTGAGTACTACGAGCATACTGACTCAATCGAATAACAATCTGCCCGAGAATAGATCGACCGCGTCACAATTGTGACAGCGAGTGGCTGGCGGCAGTATCTGAATAACAGATTTCATTTGCGAATCTACGAGCGCTTGATACTCAATCGCCAAACGACTTACACAGCCCCAGTAGAATTGTGCGCGAGCGGCGTCGGCGCACTACTGCCACGGCGTGAATCGAAATACGATCGAAATGACTGGGGCTATGAATGCTTCGAGACTATTGAGCGGAATCTACTCGCACTTGGGCTGATTCCAGTGCTGCGCCCTAACGCGCCACCAGCCACCCAGCGTATACCGGCTTGGCCACGTTGCTGCGCGACGTGGCCATGGCACTCGGAGCAAGCACCTAAAAGTAAACGATGCCCCAACCAACGATGACGACTGCGAAAGCAAACTTGAGCGTGCCACGGGCAATCCAATACCAGATCGGTTTCGAACAAAGCCATTGTACCTTCGATTCAAAGAAGGCCGGGTAACCTAACATCAACATCCCCGAGGCGATCTCGATGATCCCAAAGGCAAACAAGATTCTATGATGGACGTCTGACTGGTTGCCAAGCAGGAGAGCCGCAATGCCGACTGCCATCATCGCCAAACCAAAAGGCCGCAGTTTCGCATTCATGGCGAGCCGTTTCGCCAGTTCTCGATGTCGCGCGGGCATCACGATTGAGGGCACATAAAGTGCAGCCACCAAGAGGCCTAAGCCAATCACAAACCATTGATCCATGATGCGCTCCTTGATCAAGTGCAGCACTATTCTCACGTCACCGGTGCGCCAAACCGATTACAGCCGCGACAGCAAGTATTGATATATCAAAATATATATTTTGAATCGTCAAACTTCTAGTCCGAACATGAGAATTCCTGCAGAAAAGCGAAAAATAAGCGGAGAAACAATGAGATCCCCGGGCCGCCGGAATTGATCAACCACCGGGGTGGCTGGCGGCGCTATACGAGGTCTTCACTCACTCTCTGGTGCGATCGAGTGGACTGCACACAACAAACCAAACACGTACACAGCCCCAGCAGATGTAACTTCGCAATTGCAATGCGTTGGGTGCTATGGACGCACCGTTTCAGCAACATGGTCGAGTGCCTCATGCCCACCATCGATTGGGGCTATGACTGCCGCATACATGCGAGAGACGTATAGCGCCCCAACCAGCCGATCTTTAACACACACAAACAATCACCGCCCCGCGAGGTCTTCCAACGCTTCGCGTGCGTACCGATTCAATCGAAAGTTGCCGTCCAGAATCTTCTCACTGTATTTCACGAGCGCTGCCTGGCGTTCCTTGTTATCGCCGGCCCATTTCTTCAGTTGTGCTTTCACTTCAGCAACCCGACGTTCGTTGAGCCCTTCGCCCACAATCATCCGAATCATGATCCGCCCCAACTCTTCATTGGGGGCCAGTTTCACGATTGGGTTGTTTGCCAGGTTGCGGTTACGGCGTCGATCACGTTCAGCCCGTAATTCTTCACGGATCTTGTCGATCGACGGGACTTCTTTCTGACCGAGCGCTTTCGCCAAAGCTTCCAGAATCTTCGGTGCGTCTGTGTTGTTGGGTGCCAGCAAAGCAAAGTTATTGACCACCTTGTTGTCTTTGGCGACTAACACGGTCATGTTCACTGTCCGATTGAGTCCGTAGCGGCCGGGACCTTCCGGTCCGTCCAGCGACAGGCTGAGCGACGCATGATTAAAGAATGACCGTTCTGCCCAACGCTTCAATTGTGTTTCGGTCGCCGCCCGGTCTTCCGCCAGCAGCACGTAATAGCTGTCGAGGTTTTTCTGCTTGCCGGCGTACCAATCGAGTGAAATCATCAGTCCAAGTGCCGGTTCGTTCACTTTGTGCAGAAATACGATGAACGTCGCGTCCTTTTCTGTGTCGGAGCTGGCGATGACTTCTTCAACTTCGTCGGGGCTTTTGACCGTGAGAATTTTGAACGCGCTAAGTTCTTCGCCCAGTTGCGGACCGGAGAATTGTTTCTCTTGCGCACTGAGGGGATTAGAAATGCATGCCGCGAGTATTAACGTCATTGAAAAGTGCCGCATGGATATCTCCTCCTTTGTGAGCCATTCTGTTCGCGTCCCACGATCCTTGCAGAACGATTCCGACTGGCGCCTCAGTCATGCGACGCCCCCTCGCCAAGTTTACCGTTGCCTCAACAGATGTGCACGGATTTTCGATGACACCGCACTTGACGGAAGTCTCTGACAGGTGCCATGACGACACCTCGTCAGCAGCGTGGCCATGTACCATACGACGAAATACAGGGTGGCTGGCGGCGCTATGGTGCACCGTACGGTGATCACCTGTGGCACGGCAAAAACCGCTGTGCCTTGAGCTGCAAACACAGCCCCAGTTGCTCTAACCATCCATCGGTCCGCGTCGTGTCAGCAGCGTCGCTTTGACGGTCCAGAATAAATTCGACTGGGGCCATGCACACAGAATACATGAGCCACGCCTCATAGCGCCCCAGCCACCCGCCGTATGATTTAGTGGCACAGACATTCCTGTCTGTGAAGCCTCGTTGATATTACTCACATTCGCCGGCGACCGGCCTGCAGAATTGCCAACTACTACCATTGGTTGACCAACAAGCAGTTCGGCACAGCAGGAGCTTCGCCTCCCGAAGATCAGCCGCGCCGCTGAAATCACTCCTCGCCGTAGCAGCGGTACTCGCCGGTCTTCGGCGCACGTTCAACATACATCCGGCCACATTCGGGACACCGAAACACCAATCGCGTCCACGAGTCCTGCCGCGAAAGAATGTCTTCGATCACGTCGGCTTCATCCTTGGCATCGAATCGCGATTGTGGAACCGATTCACCGTAGAAATCCGTCAGCCATTCCCGGCGACGTCCCTGCTGCGCAGCCTGTAGAAAACTTCGCACCGCCGCTTCGCGATCGGCAATCGACAAATCGACATCGGAATCCATAATCAGGTATCCCGCGTTGCGGCTGGGCGCGACTATTTCGATACCGTGACCACACCGGCATGGGAACGTTCGCATGGCAATAGGGCCTTGATCAGATTGGTCGTTCGGGCCACGAGTGCTAACGTGTGATGCGCGACGATCGCTTTTCAGGAAATACGCCCCTCTTTGAGTCGTTTGTTGTAGGCCGGCCAGCCATAGCGGCCCTCGTGTTCTTCCACGTACAGACAGCAATCGTCCGCCACCGGCAGCTTTGAAAACAGCCGCTTCACGCGGGCCTGTTTCAATACTTCCGTCAGCATTTCGCCGAATAATTTGGCGAAGAACTCGTCGTCGAGCGGTCCTTTCGACATTTTCCAATTATCGTCGTAGTGCGTAATGGAGATTTCATCGACGTCATCCAGACACCAATCGGGAGCTTCGACCCAGTTTTCGTCGATGTAACTTTGCCAGTCGCCGTCCGGTGTGGCATTAGGGCGGGTATCGAAAACCAAGGCATACCATCCCGCTTGTTCGAACGAAAACCCCAGCGTAATCAGCACGATATCATCTGCCGGATCTCCCGGACCGGCATTTTCATTCGCAGAGTATTCGCCGATGCGCTGCTTCACATAGCCGAGCACCCTCTTGAATTCCTGCTTGAGGTTCAATTTTCGCATACCGGCGTTTGCAAGAATCTATCGTGACAAATCTCGTAAAACCGCGCAATTTCGCGCCAAATGATGTGATGCCCGGCCGGTTTTATTGCCGACTACTCGGCATGTAGAACGCCCAGAACGTCGTCGAATGCCTTAACGACTTGCTCCTGAAATTGTTTCGTCGACAGCGGGCATCTGGTTGTTTTCGTTTTCAGGCTGCCGGCATCGATCGATTCGATTTGTGCCTCGGCTAGAAGGCCAATGAGCGCTACCGTCAATTCATCAACGGTGCAGTTGCGCATGTAGATACTTTCGAACTGCTTGCGATGTTTTTTGTCCTTGGTCGATCGGAATTGCATTTCGAGGTGATATCGCGACTGCAGCTTGAGGGCGACCGTTTTCTTTCGTGGGTGTTGGCCACGCAGGTCGATCGAAACTTCATCGGAATCCAAAATCGCTTTGGACAGTTTACGCATCGAGCCGAGTTTCGAGCGGTCGATGTAGTTCTTGAGGCCCGTCATTTTGTCGGCTTGAGCCTGGTTGGCAAAAATCTGGGGATAACTGTTCGATGTGAACTCGCAGTTGCGAATCTTCGAGTTGCGCAAATCGAACACCGACCCGCTACATTTGTGAAACACGCAATCGACCAGTTCGCAGCGGTCGAATACCAGATTCGAATTCTTCAGATTTTCGAAACGAACTTGCTTAAACTTCGTCTTCGTAAACAGTCCGTTTTGAATCGTCCCTTTGCCGAATTGCACGTCGTCGAAGGTCGCGCCATTCGAGGTCGCGTCATCCAAATTGACGTCGCCGAAACGACACTTCTGAATTTTTGATTTTGTAAATTCCCCGTGATGCCCTTCTCCGAATTGTCGGGCCGTACATCCGACGATTTCACTGTTGTTGGCTTTGTAGATAACCAATCGGTCCAGCTTGGCATTGCGGATGGGAGATTTGTTGAGCCGCCCGACGCCCATGCGTTTCCCGGTGACATTTTTGAACGAACAGCGCAAGGCGCTCGTGAGAAATGCGTTGTTGAAAACAGCACCGTCGAAGCAGCAATCGGCGACTTCGTCGTCGTAGTCGCCGGCGGAAAAGTCGGTCAAAGTCGCCTTGGCGAAGTCACAACGCCGAATGCTGATCAGTTCCAGCCACAGCGCATCTTTCGTGGGAAAGCCAAAATATGTCTTCGAAAAGTCTTCGCCATCGAGGATTAAGTCCTGCCAATGGAACAAGCGAAAATCGATGATCTTGCGAAACTCTTTTAGCAGTTTAGGATCCCGGAAATATGCGGCGAATTCGTTTGGCACAGTTGGTAACAACTCGCGCAGATCATCGACGTGAACGATGACGATTTCGGCACCGGCGGCGTTTAGTTTTTCGGCTTTTTTTTGCAATGCCGACTTGGCCCCATCGCCGTAGATCAAGATGTCGGTTTTGTCGTCGACCGTCTTGACGTTGTTCGCCCCCAAGTGACGCAGAAACCCGTTTAGCAGTTTGACTGCGGCCGGCGATTCAAATTTGCCGGCCATCGCGACTCGTTTCCCAGCCAGCAACCGGGTCGGACGTGTCACTTCGACCACCGGCTTCGAGGACGGTTTGCGGGGTCTCTTTTTGGGTGCCCGTTTCTTGACAGCCGCCGGTCGTTTCTTAGCCATGGTTTGGTCCGTATCGATGCACGAGTGCTGCAGGCCTTATTGAATCGCCCTGCACAAGGAAATGGACATAGAAGTTCCCGTCAACATATCGCAGTGTCGTCGATTTTCAATGGAGAGGAACGTTAAGTCGGCATGAATGATCTGGTTGAGCGACACAACGCCGTCGACATGGAACGCAAGGACGCTGAACTGCTATGATTTCATGCGACTGGTTTCGAATCAGGGCCTGTCCCATGAAACGATTACTCAACTCCCTATCCCATCCCATCATTTTGTTAGGGCTGTTCGTGCTGGTCGTCACGACGGCCGCGGCACTGCCGGTTTACCTCAACTATCGGCATACGCAACTGGTCATCGAACAGGTGGAGCCCCGTGGCGGAACGGCCAAAACAGAACTACCGGAGTGGTTCGATGCGCTACCGACAACGATGGCCGAAAGATGTCGTGATATTCTCGCCCGTATCACAGTGATCGGCGTCGATGACGTCGATGATTCTCTGCTCGCCGACATCTCCGGCTGCGATACGGTCCAGGATTTGTATTTCGGATTCATGGGGGACCCGTGTGATATCACAGATGAGGGACTACGTGCCCTGAACCGACTAAAGCAATTGAAGAGACTTTTCCTCGACGCCCCGCACGTAACGAATGTGGGATTCCAACATATCGGGCAGCTATCACAATTGGAATTGTTGATCGTCGAATCCCCGTTGGTGACTGATGATGGTCTGCGGCAACTTGCGGACCTGCGGCAATTGGAGTCTCTAACGCTGGTTGACTGCCAAATCACTGGTCGCGGATTGGCACATCTGCATGGATTGGGCTCGCTGGAAAACCTGCAACTACGCAACACGCCGTTAAACGACGAAGGCAAAGCGCAGCTTTCTGGTTTCGGTCAGCTACGTGTGTTGAGTTTCCGCGAGGCCCCAATCAACGATGGCGATCTCGTCCATCTCTTTGGCCTGACCAACCTCGAGTACATTGGATTTAGTGAGACCGATGTGTCGCCAAAAGGAATTGCCGGCCTGGCCGAGCAGATCGGCGGGATCTACTCGCTCGACTTTTCGGGATCGAACATTGGCGACGAGGTGCTGGAGGATTTGTTGTCACTGCCGAGCGTGATTCATCTTGATATCAGTGACACAAAACTCAGCGACGCTGGTGCCGACCGCCTCGAAGCAGCCTTTCCTGATATCTTTCTCGTGCGATAGGTCGCTTCGGTAATTGAGTAGAAGCCACATCAAGACGGTGTCACGGCTTCCACATGTCGACAAACGCCAGGAAGACCTTTTCGTTTCGCCGCGTCCTGCCCATGATCAACTTCACCGCATGAACTTGAACGAATTCTCGAAAGTGTCGGGGCTTTCGAGCCGGAATACGCGGGGAGTGCCAACAGTCTTGGCTTCGTCCTCGGTGACGTGCACCAGTTTAACACGGTAGTGCCCGGCGTCGGTTAACGGTCCAGGCCGACGTCGGTTTTGGTTATTCCCTTCGCGCTTTCGGCGCAGGTCCCAGTGGACGCGATTCACTCCAGCGGTGGTCGGGATATTAAAGGTTTGAACGGCGACCCCCTCTCTCGACTCGATCGAAAGCGAAAGCCGGCTGCCCGATCTTTCTGGAATCGCTTCTTTCAGGAAGTACCATATCGAGACGCCGACACGTGGGTTGGGCGTCGCTGCGTTGCCAAAAACGGCTTCCACATGACTAAGCTCATCGTAGACCCAGGTATCCCGCGGCGGGAACAATTCTGCCGCCGTGGCAAAGCTTTTCACGCGCATGTGCCGCAGAATGCTCATGTCGTCGAGAATGTAGAATCCGCGTCCAAAGGTGGCGGCGACGAGATCATGTTCACGCGGGTGAATCGCCAGATCGCGGACAGCGGCCGTGGGGAGACCGTTTTTCAGCGGGAACCATCTCTGCCCGCGATCGACGGTGCAGAATACTCCCAGCTCGGTTCCAACGAACAGCAAATCTTCATTGAAATGGTCTTCGATCACGCACCAGACGACATGCCGATGCGGCAGGTTGGCGGCGATCGAGGTCCAGGTCTTTCCCCCGTCATCACTACGAATCAAGTAGGGATGAAAGTCGTCCCGTTTATGGTTTTTTAGCGAGACGTACAACCGGTTGATGTTGTGCTGAGAAAGGCAAATATCCGAGACATAGGTCCCTTCCGGAATATCCGGAAAGTCGTCGTGCTTGCTCCACCGGCCGCCACCATCGGGCGAGATATGCACAAGACCGTCATCGGTTCCTACGGCCAATAGACCCTCTTGAATCTTCGACTCGTCCAATGCTGTGATCACGCTAAGCGTGGTCGTAAAGCGATTCTTCTGAACGGCGTCTTCCCCCCAAACTCGGCCCATAATGGGAAGCGTGTTGGCATCCAATTGACGTGTGAGGTCGTCACTGACCGCTTGCCAATGGTCGCCTCGATCGTCACTGCGGTACAGTCGATTCCCCGCGAAATACAATCGCGTTGGCGAATGGGGACTAATGAGTAATGGCGAATCCCAGTGCCAACGGTCGACCGAATCATCGGACTCCGGCTCCGGCTGCAGATTGACTCTGCTTCCGGTTTGCATATTGAACCGTTGCAGGCCCCCATTCTGGGAGAGGGTATAAATGATCTGACGATTGCCAGGCTCAATTCTCGTTTGAAATCCGTCAGCTCCGCCCGTTCGAAACCATTCACTTGTCCGGATCCCCGCCTGATTCGTTGTGCGGGATGGACCGGCCATCGAACCGTTGTCCTGCGTGCCCCCGTAGACGTTGTAGAACGGGGTCGCGTCGTCAAGCGCTACCCGGTAGAACTGCGCGGTTGGTAGGTTGGTAAAGTGCCGCCAGGTACGACCCCGATCATGCGACTCATACACCCCTCCGTCATTGCCAACCAGAAGATGATTGGCATCTTCGGGATCAATGATCATGTCGTGGTTGTCAACGTGCATATTCCAACGGACGGGTTGGAATGTCCGACCGCCGTCTTCGCTGATCTGAATCCTGACATCCATGGCAATCAACCGATCAAACTGGTGTGGGTCTGCAAAAAGCTCACCGTAATACTGTGGGTCGATGACCTGGAAATCACTGTTGCGCTGCCAGGACTGGCCTCTGTCGGACGACCGAAAGAGCCCGCCGGCATCGCCCGCCGCAGTGACCAAAGCGTAAACGACATCCGGTTTCTGCGGCGAGATCGCCAGCGCAATGCGGCCCATGTCCACTGAGGGCAATCCCTCCGACAACTTCTGCCAGTTTTGTCCGCCGTCGGTGGTTTTGTAGATGCCAGATTCCGGGCCGCCACCGATCAATTGTCCCACACGCCGACGACGCTGAAACGCACTGGCATAAAGCACGTTGGGATCGCGAGGATCCATCGCCACATTGGTTACTCCGGTGTCGTCACTAATCGACAAAACTCGATGCCAGCTTCTTCCACCGTCGATGGTCTTGTACAACCCACGATCTCCTCCCGGTCCCCACAGTGGGCCTTCCGCAGCGACATAAACAGTGTTCGAGTCGCGGGGATCGATCAAGATCTTCGCAATGTGCTGTGAATCGCGGAGCCCGACATTCGACCAACTTTCGCCTCCATCGGTGCTCTTATAAACTCCATCGCCGTAACCGACGCTGCGGTTCGAAATGTTCTCTCCCGTACCCAGCCACACGACCTGCGAGTTTTTGGGATCGACAGTCACGCAGCCGAGTGAATACGAACCACCGTCGTCGAAGATCGATGTCCAGGAGGTCCCGCGGTTGGTCGTCTTCCAAAGTCCCCCCGAACCATGTGCGACATACCAAATGCTGTCGTTTGCAGGATCGACTTCGATGTCGGCGATGCGTCCCGGCTTGAACGTCGGTCCGATGGAACGAAACTCGAGCTGTTGCGTGAGGTCTTCAGTAACCTGATGGATGAGCGTTTTTTCAGCAGCCGTGACTGGTGGTTCTGATGTGACGGAGCTGACGTCCAGCGAGAACATACTGCGCCCATGTGTTGCGGCGATCAACTGACGTTTGCGGGCATGGATGGCCAGGTCATGCACGGGCGTCGTCGGCAATGTCGTACTGAGTGATTGCCATGAGCCACCTGTGTCGGTTGAGACGAAGACTCCCATATCCGTGCCGATATACAGGATGTTGGGATCTTTCGGGTCCTCGCGAATGACGTTGATCGATTCCGCCGGAAGATCATGGGCTAATGAATTCCAGGTCTTCCCGGAATCGGTCGACCGATACAGGTATGCGGCGAAGTCGTCTTCACGAAAACCGGTCAGCGAAACGTACACCGTACCTAGGTCATGACGGGATGCGATGACTCGGCTGACCCATTTCTGCGGGATTCCGTCGTAGCACTTTGTCCAGGTGCGACCATCGTCTTGTGTGTAGTGTATCTGTCCATTCTCCAACCCAACGTAAATCAAACCAGCTTGCAGCCGCGATTCCGAAATCGATGTGATTACACCCAACGGGACCGCCGCTCGATTACCGAGTTCGGGATCAGCAGCAAACTCTGGACTGACTGCGGTCCACGCTTCGCCCCGGTTCGTCGACTTCAGCAATTTGTTGGCACCCACATAAAGCGTTCGCGGATCGTAATGCGAAATAACAAACGGTGTGTGCCACCCGAAGCGATAGGGCTGTTCCCCCTCGCTGGCTCGGGGACGAATGTGCTGATCCCCATCGGCACCCGTCAACGGCGAACCGCCGAGTTTCTTTCGCCACATGTCGCCGTGTTGATGTTCGTAATAAATCCAATCCGAATCGGTCGGATCGGGAAGGGTTACGAAACCATCTCCACCGCCCCATCGGTCAAGAAAGACCTGGGACCAGCGGTCTTCGTTGATGTAATCCAATTGTGCCGATCCCGGTCCCATATGCGAGGCGTTGTCCTGTGTCCCGCCGTAAACTCGAAATGGTACGCGGTCCTCTTCGATGTGAACCGTGTAGAACTCACCGATCGGAAGATTGTTAATATGCAGCCAGGTATGGCCTCGATCGTAGGAAATGTAGAAACCGCCATCGTTCCCCAGCAGCACTCGGTCCGGGTTCTCCGGGTCGATCCACATGTCGTGCTGGTCTAAATGCATGCGGCGCGTCTTGTGCGGATGAAGACGTACGATGTGCTCTTCAATCGGTTCGAAGTTCCGTCCACCATCATCCGAGTGGTAAAGGCGATTGCCGAGAATGAACAGCTCATTTTCGTTGTCAGGCGCAACGCGAATGTCGGCGAACTTCCAGCCGTATTGGGTGTAGACTCCGTACAAACTCTTCTCGTGGGTTCGGTTCCAGGTTTGCCCTTTGTCATCGGAACGATAAACCTCTGCACCGACGATGCGTTCGCCTGAGGGAGCCCAATTATCCATAAACGCATAAACGACGTTGGGACTGCTCGGCGCTATGGCCAAACCACAGCGTCCCAAGTCGACCCCCTCGGGCAGACCACCACCGAGCCGACGCCATATCGCCCCACCATCTTCGGTTTTGTAGATTCCGCTTTCCGGACCGGCCATCGTGAATTGCGTTTTGTTCCACGCGGCCGCGTACAGTGTGTCCGGGTCCTCGGGATCCATCACCAAATCGACCACTCCAGTTTGGTCATTGATCGCCAGTACATGTTCCCAATGTTCACCGCCGTCAACGGTCTTGAACAATCCGCGCTCGGCGTTGTCTGACCAGGAGTGACCGACAGCCGCAACGTAAACCGTGTCCGGATCGGTGGGATGAATGACAATTCTGCCGATGTGATGTGTGTCGACCAATCCGAGATGTGTCCAGTTCTCACCCCCGTCGGTCGACTTGCACACGCCCATTCCTGCGTAGGAATAACCGCTATGTCGAGGCTGTGTCTCTCCCGTTCCCACCCAAATGACATCGGGATCCGACGGAGCGATCGCAACATCGCCGATCGTGAAACTGCACTCGTGCTCGAAGATGGGTGTCCACGTCAGCCCGTTATTGGTCGACTTCCAAAGGTTACCCGACCCGGGACCGACATAAATTGTCGGACCACTTACGGCGATCGCTTCGATACGACCACCCTGCCGTGTCGGGCCCATCGGCGACCACTCGAGATCGCGATAGACCGAAGTCCGATCCATTTCGACGCGCTGCTGCCACGCGGCGAGCCGCGCCTGCGGAGGCGTGGCCTGCGACCAAGCGTGCGATGAGCTCGACAGACAGAAAACTAGGAAGACAAAAATGCGAAGCGAGACTGAGATCCATTGCATTGGTCAAGAGCCTAAGGTGCACTTCAAAGTTGGATTCGACTTGACCTGACTGGAGAACCATCGATGTTGTGGGTCGGCAGAGCGAGCTGCCTGCGATCCCCGAATTGTTCAGCCAGGGAGAAAAGTCGCGAATGATTCTGCTCCATTCCTGCAACGCTTCCATTCTCGTCCGGATCAAAGCGAGTCGAGAATTGACGTAGCGACATTTGAGTTGTTCTCGACGCGATTCACACTACGTCAGCCGCTACAGCAACACTAGACGGAGTCCAGTTATCCGGTGGTAGAGTTCAACGGCCGCTTGGTCGCCGACACTTTACTTCGAGACGCCCCATTATCTCTGCTCAACGGACTCGAATCCAGCCGCATCCAACAAAGTCGGTGTTCGATACGATGCTAAGCCAAAGAAACGGCTGCATTCTCGGCATCAACGAGGATCTCACCCAGTCGATTTCGCGGCCCGGCCGAAACCTGTCGTTTCGGTCAGGGGTCTCCCTGAAGGCAACGAATTCCAATTGCCGACGATGGCGACATTCGAATGGCACTAGTGCACTTTCAGCAGACGGCTATCCAGCGCCACTCGTTACGGCTTCCACTTATCGAGAAACGCCAAGAAAACCTTCTCGTTGTAGCCGCGACCTTGTTCCAACTCGCCCGTTCGCTGTTGATGCAGAAACGTGCCGTCGGAGTCTAATACCAAGAAATAAGGATAGGCGGGAATCGGCGGATAGTTCCCCAGGAATTCTTCGTTGTCGTTCCCGTCGCCGTAGCTGACTTTCATGATGATGTAGTTTTCATTCAGCGACTTGGCCACCGCTTCATTCGAATGAACGAACTCGTTCAAAAGTTTGCACCAGCCTCACCAGTTGCCGCCAACTTCCAGAATGATTCTTTTTCCGCCTTGGCTCGCCTGCGCGATGGTCGCCTGCAGATCTTTTGCTGGGTCGCGCTCGGCGATGTACTCGGCAACCGAGTAGACCGGTTCGACTTCCAGTCGGCTGCTCGTTTCAGCCGGCTCTTGCGGCGTGTCTTCGTCTGCAGCGGGCGATTGCGCATCGGGCGATTCTGAATCTTCGCTGACCGCAGTTGTTGAAGTGTTGGCCGGGGCGGGAGACTCGGAATCCGGCTGCGTGCCACAACCCGCGGCGAAGAGCATGAGGCCCGACAACAAAATGAATGAGGTCGTTCGAACATCCATACCTGGCTCCTCCTGATATTGAAGACACCGGCATTATCGTGGAATCAGAACAACGCTTGCAACAAGTTCTTTCGGATAGACCATGATTTCCATTTGGCAGGGCGAAGCTCTAGTGCAGCTGCCGGCTCAGCAGGAGCTTCGCCCTCCCGATGAACCGCTTATGCGGGAATGACGGCCCGCAGCGTGGTCATATGTTGTTCGGAAAGGCGGCCATTCGTTCAGCTGGGGCTATGCATGCTGAACTGCTACACAAGTCGCATACCGCCCCAGCCACCCGCCGTATCACTCAGTGGCACAGACATTCCTGTCTGTGAGTAAGACAGTTCGTTCGTCCTTCCCCGTGATCAGGTTTGCTGCGAATCAATCAGCGGTAATGCTCGCAAGCGTGACTTGCCAACATACGCGCCGCTTGGCTCAGCAGGAGCTTCGCCCTCCCAATGAACCGCTTCCGCGGGAATGACGTCCCGCAGGGTGCCACCTATAGAAAGTCCGAAGTCAATGCATAATTCGGGTGGCGAGGCTCACTCCGATTTTGATTCGGAGGGTCCTCTTTGGTCTCGGGGCGTTTGTCCCACGCAGTCAATTGGGAGGAGTGTCGTCTTCTTTCAAGGCATCACTGGAGGGATCGGATTCTCCGTTCAAGGGCAGTCACCGGTGTGCCGCCCAGCCACCTATCGGGGACTCGAGGTCCAAGGAGATTTGTGAACGTGCCGTCCAGGCACAGCCGGTTCAGTCATGGCCTGGAACCGACGACAGTTGGCCGCGGTTCAATGGCACCCTAGGAACTCGACTGCACAGTTCGGGATCACCTCATGTCTCGATCGACACCGTCCTCCTGCTCGTAATGCGATCCGGATCATACGCTTGTCCGCTTTTCCACAGACTCCAGAGGGTCGCCGCCAGTGCGCGTGCGACATTCCGCTTCGCATTTGCCGGGTGGAGTCCTTGTGCTCTCCATGCTTGGTACCTGTCGGCGAACGGGTTGTCCTCCTGGGCGACCGCCGACTTTGCCGCTCCCAGGAGGACGTCTTTGAGTTTCCGGTGCCCCTGCCGCGAGAGACGGGTCCGCACCGGCCCCCCACCACTGTGACGTCGCTCCAGACCGATGCCGCTGTAACGCCACAACGCGGCTTTGCTCGGAAAGCGATGTGGTGTGTCGATCAGGGCATAAAATGTCACGCCTCGAATCCAACTGATCCCCGGTAGCGCCGTGAACCGCTGGACCGATTCAATGTTCTTCGCCGCACCGACGAGCATTTTTCTCAGCGTCTCTTCGCGTGCGCAGAGCAGCTCGTACGTCTCCCGCACGAACTCCCAACTCACACGGAGCAGTGCATCCGTCGGCAGCGTCGACAGACACCGCTGCCAGGTATTCTCGTTCAACAGATCCGCCGCACGGACGAATGCTCCCTGTCGCCGACACAGCCCGGCTAACTGGTTCCCCTGACGAACACGCTCACGGACACGGTCGTGATAGAGCAGGACCTGTTGTTTCAGAAGCGACCGTTCGTGCGAACCGGCTTGGTGAACAGCCTTCAAGTATCTGCCACGGTAGAGTTCCGCCAGTTTGAAGGCGTCAACCGGGTCGTCCTTGTCACCATCTCGTGCAATCCAGTGATTCCGCCGGGGTTCACAGACGATGAGTTCGTCGACGTGTGGCCTCAGTTCTCGCGCCAGCCAGTCGGCGAGCGGACCTTCTTCAAACGTCAATTGCCGTACACGCCGGACTGCCTTGAGACATTGGACCAACGCAGGAACCGACGTCTCACACCGATCCCGTCGCACGAGTTTTCCTCCGCCAGTCACCACGGCCATTTCCGAGAACGCACAATGCACGTCGAGTGCGATATAATACTCTGTCATGCTGGGGTCTCCGTGAGGATGAAGATTCAGGTCGTCGAATAACCCGAATACTACACCTTCAGAGGCCCCGGCTTCCTATATCTTCATGGCCACGTCGCGTCCGCAGAGCGGTAATGTGTATCAGCGTTAAACCGGGTGGCTGGCGGCGCGATCCGGCGTGGCCGGCTGCAACACGGGTAGTACGAGGAGCCAGCACCGGACAATGACAAAGCGCTCATAGCCCCAGTTCCTGGAATTTGGCTTGCCCCGAGAACCGGGGATTGACAAATAGCACGGTCGTGCTATTTTATAATAAAACGAACGATCGTACTATTTAATTTGGGTCGAGCCATGGCATCCACGCTGACTTCATCCGCCGCTAAACTCCGCAAGGGTCAGAAAACCCGACAACAAATTCTCGACGTCGCTGCCGATATCGCGTCGGCGGAAGGACTCGAAGGGCTCACCGTCGGCAATCTCGCCAAGGCACTCGGCATGAGCAAAAGCGGTTTGTACGCTCATTTCGGCTCGAAGGAAGACCTGCAACTGGCAGTGGTCGACCTGGCCCGGCAGAACTTCGAAGCCACCGTCCTACCGCCGGCGGAAGAAACACCGAAGGGTTTGCCTCGTCTCTACACACTGCTGTTGTCGTGGGCCGACTCGATCGATCGCAGTACGTATCGTGGTGGATGTTTCTTTGCAGCCGCATCGGCAGAATTCGACGGACGGCCCGGTCCGGTCCGCGACGAAATCGCTCGGCTCACGAAGGCGTGGATCGACTTGCTGGTCGACGGCTGCAAGTCTGCAAAAAGACTGAAGCATCTCAAACCAAATGCCGACGCCGCCCAGTTGATGTTTGAAGCTCACGCGTTCGTGCAAGAAGCCAATTGGGCCAAGCAATTGCTGGGCGACAAAACCGCTTTCCACCGTGCTAAGCGAAGCATCCACGATTGCCTGGAGCGCGCCGCAACGGCCAAAGGTAAGAAATCACTCCTCTAAAAACGTCAATGCGTAATTGATCTTTCGAAAGGACCCACAAATGCAAATTACAGAATCATCTCGGCTGTTACGTATGTCTCTACTGTCGAACGCTTTGTTTTCCACTGTTTCGGGGGTCGCCTTCATCGTGGCGTCGGGGCCGATTGCAGCAGCGATCGGATTGCCCTATCCCGGAATTCTGGTCGCGATTGGAGTTTCACTGTTACTGTTCGCGGCGGGGTTATTCACGAACGCGCGGCGCGATAACGTCAATCTGACGGAAGCGCGGGTGGCGGTGGCTCTTGATTTCGCTTGGGTGGTAGGCAGCGCAGTCGTTATTGCAGCTGGCGTACTCAACACCACCGGCAACTGGGCTGTCGCCATGGTGGCCGACCTCGTACTGGCATTTGCGATCCTGCAGTATGTGGGGATACGTCGAATGCCGCGAACGACCGACACCGTTTGAAGCAAAATCAATCCACTACCGGCGCACGAATGCTCGTTCTAAACCAGCAAGAAGTATGGCAATCGACGGGGCCCAGCATTAGGGCCCCGCAACGCCGACCAATCGTTTCTTCACGACCCGCCGACGTTATCGCCGTCTTGGCGGCCGAATGTACGTTTCCGGCGGATACCTCTTTCCTGCCCCCGGCTGCCAGACGCTTTCGTCGGTGTCGTCGTACAACTCGCGCGTCGCTTGAAAACGGTCCTGCATCGATTTGAGTTTCACCGCGTACGCCGCATCGGTGGCGAGGTTCGTCATCTCCTGAGGATCGTTCTCAAGGTCGAACAACTCCCAGCGACTTTTCTCCTCTGCTTCGCTTCTCGGGCGGTCGAAATAAAGTAACTTGAAGTCGTTTGTCCGAATGGCGCTGTGCTGCGCAACACCGTGCCCGCCGTCGATGTAGCGGTAGTAAATTGTGTCCCGCCAACCATCCGGTGTTGCCCCACCGGATGTCAGCAGCGGCATGAGGCTAATCCCGTGCACATCCCAATCCAACGAAACACCAGCCGCTTCGAGAAATGTCGGTGCATAGTCGATGTTTTGCACCATGGCAGCACAACGGGTGCCTGGTTTCACCTTGCCCGGCCAACGCACGATCAGCGGCATTTTCAGCGATTCTTCGTAGGCCCATCGCTTATCAAACCAACCATGCTCGCCGAGATAGAACCCCTGGTCGGCGCAATAGACGACAATGGTATTGTCGCTTAAGCCCGCCTTGTCGAGTTCGTCCAGGACGCGGCCAACGTTGCGATCCACGCCGGCGACACAGCGAAGATAATTCTGCATGTAGCGTTGATATTTCCAACGGACCAAATCCTTGCCCGTCGGTGGATTCGCCAGAAAGGCGGCATTCTCTTCTGCGAATGCTGCGATATAACCCTTTTTCTGCGCCGGCGTGAAACGGCTGATGACGCCTAAGTCCTCTTCGTTGCTGAACATCATTAAGTCGGAAGCCATCCGCATATGGCCGTCGATACCCATTTTGTGCGATGCCGCAGCCACTCGCCCTTCGTAGTCATCGAACAACGTGGGAGGTTCGGGAAATTTGATGTCCCGATAGAGTTCGAGTTCGCGCAGGCTCGGCTTGCAGTTTCGGTGGGGCGCTTTGTGCTGCACCATCAACGCGAAAGGCTTCGAAGTATCGCGACGACTCAGCCAATCGAGTGCCAGGTCCGTAACAACGTCGGTCGAGTGCCCCTCGATTCGGCGACTCTCGCCGTTTGAGAAATAAAAGTCGGGGTTGTAGTAACTCCCCTGGCCGCTGAGGACGGCCCATTCATCGAAGCCGGTCGGCTTCGTCTTCATGTGCCACTTCCCGAAAATGGCCGTGGTATAGCCACCGTTGTGCAGCGCCTTCGGCCAGGTCGGCCGTTCGGGATCGAGGGCCCCGGCAAGATTGACGATGCCATTTTTGTGGCTGTGCAGACCCGTCACCACGGTGCAACGCGACGGTGTGCAGATGCTGTTCCCGCAAAAACTGTTCTCGAACAGCATGCCTTCGTTTGCAATGCGGTCAATGTTTGGCGTCGGAGGCAACTCAAGCCCGTATTGGTAGGCGGAGATCGATTGCGTGGTCAAATCGTCGCTAAAGAAAAAGACAATGTTGGGGCGTTCCTGTGCCGAAAGTTCATTCGGCCCGAAGCCGGCGAGCAGGCCGGGCACAACGACACTCAATAGCAGGCCTAATGCAGGAAACGACGAACTTCGCATAACCTTTACCTCTTAACCTGTTGATTTGAATACTCGGAAGGTCTGTATCGGTTTCAAAACCTGGTTGTGCTTGTATGGGAATCGAAATTCTCAGGATTAGCGCGACGCACCAGAAGGTTTTGAAACGTCTTGTAATAGAACAGAATCAATCATGCTCTGCCACCAATTGTGGGTTTCGGTCCGCGTGCCGTCCATCCAGCAGCCCCGCAGCGCCGGCTACTCGAGTTCCCAATACGGGCCTTCGGCCACAATTTCCTCGTGCAGCTTCATCATCTCGTGTCGCATACTGCTCAGTCGCTCCGGCTCCGTCGTCGACAGGTCCGCTGCCTGTTTGAGATCCCTCTGCAAGTTGTACAGCTCGAATCGATGCAGTTTTGCCGACTTGATCATCGGCATGTCCGGCTTGGTCAACGGATGCGTATGTTTTTTGATCGGATCGTCGAGGTAACCGATAATCACCCAATTGCCACGCCGCATCGCAGCCGCCGGAGCGACGCGGTAGAAAAACCACATCAACGGTGTTTCGCGCTGAAACGACTCGCCGGCAAAGATGGGCAACCAACTGGTCCCATCGATTTTGCGATCCGTTGGCTGGGCAGCACCCGTAATCTGGCAAATCGTCGGCAGCAAATCGAGATGGCTGACCGGCACATTGCATTCCGATCCTGGTTCAACTTGGCCGGGCCATCTCAAAATCCCCGGTTCTCGTTGCCCTCCTTCGTAAACAAACGACTTCTTGCCACGCAGCCCCTGGTTCGACCAGGGATTGAGTCCCCCATTATCACTAGTCAGAAACAGAAACGTATCCTCAGCGCGGCCCAACTCGTCAAGCTTCTTTAATAACCGGCCGACCGCGATGTCGACATTGTCAATGTTGGCATAATACGTCGCCTGCTTTTTGTTGATCTGCGGGTAAAGTTTTTGATACTTCTCGATCAATTCGGGCGGCGAAGCAATTTTGCTATGCGGTTCATGAAACCACACGCAGGAGAAGAACGGCGTATCGGACGGCACCGATTCGAGCCAACCGTTGATTTCATCCACCACAATCTGGCAGGAGTAGCCTTCGACCTTACCGTTCGCTTTGCCATTGCGCACAAAGTTCACCGGATTGAGGTGCGACGGGGCGGCGTTATTGTCGGTCCCAAGGGAATAATCAAATCCTTGATCGTCCGGTTGCGGCTGGTCCGACTCGAGATCGGAAACGTGCCATTTTCCGAAATGCCCTGTTGCATAACCATGCGGCCTCAAGATTTCCGCAATCGTGATTTCCTCGTCGGGCAAATGCATGGGGTGATTCGGCGGAATGTAGCTGTACATTCCCACTCGCGTTGGCATTCTGCCGGTCAGCATCCCCACGCGAGAAGGCGAGCAGTTCGGCGCCGCGGCATGGCAATCGGTGAATTGCATCCCCTCTTTGGCCAGACGATCGATGTTTGGAGTTTGTATTTCGCTGCCATAGCAACCGAAATCGGTCCAGCCCGAATCATCAAGCATCACGAGCAGAATGTTGGGTTTGTCATCACCCTTCACCGCCACGCAACCAATCAACACGATGACGAAAAAGTAACCACTACGAAGAATGCATCGATGAGACATTTTGAAATCCATGGTGCTTTAATCAATGAGAGTTCGTCGTTCCAACGTTTTCGCGACTCATTTGTCGGGAGTGGGGTAAAGATCCGACTCCACGTGCGACGCTTTCATGTAATCTTCAATCCGCTTCACGATATCAGGATGTCGGTCCGCCAGATTCTTCTGCTCTCCCAGATCTTCCGCCAGGTTATACAACTCGACCGGTGCCCCCCACGAAGTGCGAATGCCCTTCCAATCGTTCCAACGGACCGCTTGCGAGTAACCACCCGATGGCGTTTCCCAATACAGAAACTCATGTGCCTTCTGCGGCTTGCCAAGAATTTCGCCCGCCATCGAGATGCCGTCTATTCCTTCGGGTGATTTAACTCCGGCTAGCTCCGCTGCTGTCGGAAGAAAATCCCAAAAGGCCCAGGGCTGACTGCTGGTGCGTCCCGCGGAAATCATACCGGGCCAGCGGACGATCATCGGTGTGCGGATACCCCCCTCGTAAAGATTGCCCTTCTTGCCGCGTAATGGTCCAGCGCTGAAAAATGGTTCTCGGGTAAATGTGGCTCCGTTGTCGGAACAGAAAAAGACAATCGTTCGCTCGTCGATTCCAAGGTCGCCCAACAAATCCAGGATTTTTCCGACGTCGCTGTCCAGTCGAGTGACCATGGCGGCGTAATTCTTGGCGTCTTCCGACCATGGCTTGTCCGAATACGGTTCGTCGTTCGGGATTTCATACTTTCCGTGCGGCACTGTGTAGGGAACGTACAGAAAAAACGGGCCTGCCTTATTCTCGTTGATAAATTCCAGCGCGAACTTGGTGAAGTCATCGTGGATCCATTGACCTTCGTAACCGCCCATGTTGCCCCACGCGATTTGAAACTCCTCGTTGCGCCAAAAGTATTCGGGGTAGTATGTGTGAGCATGGCGTTGATTCAACAGGCCCAACCACTCGTCGAAGCCCTGTCGATTCGGAACACCTGTCGTGTTCGGTTCGCCCAGCCCCCACTTGCCCGTAATGCCGTTTGTGTAACCAGCCGACTTGAGTACTTCCGCCACCGTGACATCTTCCTCCCGAAGCGGCACGCGTCCCTGCGGCGGGACCCCTCCCGTCTTGGAGGAATTGTTGCGCACGCGAGCGTGCCCCATGTGCATCCCCGTCATGAGCGCACATCGGGAGGGAGCACACACAGCGGCCCCCGTATAGCATTGATCGAAGAAACAACCTTCAGCCGCCATGCGATCCAAGCGCGGCGTGAGGATATGCTTCTGACCTGTGCAACCCAGGTCGTACTGCCCGAGATCATCGGCCATGATGAAGATGATGTTTGGCTTCCCTTCGAATGCCGCCGACTCTGCAAGGTTCGAGCGAGAACTATTGGCAGCCGCTAATCGATCACGCTCACCCTCGGCACGCTGCGACTGACGTACGCCGCTCACTTTTTGCTCGCCGAAGTCGTTCCCTTTTAAAACGCCCGTCAGCCGGTTGCCTTCGAACTTTCCAACAAACGTCGTCACAAACGTACCGCGCCGAAGCTCAAGTGTGCGGACAAATGAGAGCTGATTTCCCTCATGTTTGACTTGCGAGATTTTGCTCGTCCCCGGCTCGCTGACCCAATGAGCAGCCAGTCCACCATCGGCGGTGCGGTGGATCGTCAATGTGGCCGTCGCCTGTCGATTTGGCTGAGAGTATACGAGGTCCCACGTTTCTGATTTATCACTCGGGACGCGCGACTGCGGTTGTTCTTGTGCCTTCGCCACATTGCGTAAGTCGGTGGCAACACCGTTGAGCAATACGATTGCCGTTAAAGCAACACACTTCATTAATCCGCAGGAAGGCATAGCTTCTCCAATGGGCAAGACCGGCTGTCAATTCGCTACAAGTAATCTGCCGATTCTACCAATGTGCGTGCTCGTAATCGTCTAAAAAATCAGCCGCCCCCATATTCGTTGATTCGCGAGCCGTTCTTAGGTGGGTTCCGCCTGCGCTACACCCACCCTACGGGTTTTTCCAAAGGGAACCAGATGACAAATTGCCAGATTAGCACCCGGCAGCAAGAAAACTGCCAGGACAGGTCCTGGCCTACAAGTCTACCTACGTCGTAGTCGTAGGGTGGGTGCAGCGCAGCAGAACCCACCGCGCAGCGAAATCGATGATGGGATTTGGACGCTGAGCAAATGAGGGTGCCATGGTCCACGTCGCGTCAGCAGCGTGGCCATGCGATGCGGCCAAAAGCAAAACATGACATCATCGGATGATCGAAGCGGCTATGCTGGCCGTTCCGAGCAAAAAGGGTTATCGCCGTCGAACTTGTCGGATACGATTGTGGAAGGCATCTTGCCCCACAGAGGTCTTCTGATGGCTTGGATGGAAACATTGAATACGCATCTATTGCGGGGCACTCAAAATGATGACGCAAGAGAAATGGCCGATTTATGGGAAGTGTTTGTTTTTTGCGTATGTCGTTGGGGCCGTAGTGTATTCGACTCTTCATTGGCCATCGACTCTGAGCGTATTGATGGTGGTAGGGCTGGTGGCGGTATCTGTCAGTTGGTTGGTAGTGTTCTATGAACAGACTCACAACTCGGCAATTCAGGAAGATGACGAACGCAATAATTGAGTTGCCAAAATGCCCAGCCCCACCAAATCAAACCGACCTCGGCGAATCATTGCAGTCGTGGTGCTGCTGCTGTTGGTCGCCGTCTGGCTGATTGCGATTCCTCTGTACCAACGGCACGTCGCCATTCAGGAAATTGAAAGGTTGGGCGCGGCGATCAATTACGAATCCGTCGCTCCAAAGTGGGTGGTCGATTCGGGCATTGACGGCTGGTTGAGAACGATCGGCATCAAGTTAGAGCGTGTTCAGAGCATCGGGTTTCTCGGCAATACAGCGGTTTCTGACGACACATTAAGGCATCTTGTCAACCTTTCGAATCTGGAAGGATTGGCCCTGCCAAGGTCAACAATCACCGATGCCGGCCTCATGCACCTGCATCATCTCACGAATCTGGAATCGTTGGGCCTTGCCGATACATCAATCACCGATGCCGGCCTCGTGTCTATCGGCGAACAAACGAATCTTGAACAGTTGGGGCTTGGCGGCACGGACATTACAGATGCCGGTCTTCGACACCTCGGAAAGCTCCCGAACCTCAAAAAGCTAATCCTGCGGGAAACGGCAATCACAGCTGATGGTTTTGCGTATCTCGGCAATCTGACAAATCTTGAAACCTTGGACCTTTCCGGTACAGCCATCACAGACGACGACCTCGTGTATCTGGCCAAGCTGTCCAATCTCGAACACCTAGGGCTTGGGGATACAGCTATCAACGGCGACGGCCTCGTGCATCTTGGAAACCTTTCGAACCTGAAAACGTTGCAGTTTCACGATTCGCCAGTTACAGATAGCGGCCTCCTGTACCTTCGCAACCTCTCCAATCTTGAAGAGTTGTGGATTCTGCGTACAAAGGTCACCGTTGATGGCGTCAAGATGCTCCAGAAATCTTTGCCGAACTGTGTCATCGGTTGGCAATAGCCACTTCTGATCCGCCTCCGTTACGGCGAGTCAAACATGACCAGCCCCACCAAATCAAATCGACCTTGGCGAATCATCACACTCGTGGTCGTGCTGCTGCTGGCTGTGACGGTTTGGCTGGTTGCAGTTCCTCTGTATCAAAGGCACGTCGCCATTCAGGAAATCGAGCGGTTGGGTGGGAAGATTGGCTGTGAATCAATAGCACCAGATTGGATCGTAGATTCTGGCGTTGATGGCTGGTTGAGACGTGCAGGGATTAAATTGGAGCGTGTTCGGAGTGTCGTTCTAAACGGCAAACCGGAAATCACCGATGACACGTTGAAGCATCTCGGCAACCTTACGAATCTTGAAGTACTGTGGCTTGACGATACAGCAATCACTGATGCCGGCCTCGTACATCTTGGGGCTCTCGCAAACCTTAGCGCTTTGTATCTATCGGATACAGTAATAAGTGATGCTGGCCTCGTGAATCTTGGCCACTTAACCAACCTTAAGGAGTTAAAGCTTTCGAGGACAAAAATCACAGACGATAGTCTTGGGCGTCTTAAACACCTCAAGAACCTTGAATCGTTGTATCTTAGCCATACTGACATCACCGATGCTGGTCTTGTGCATCTTGCCAACCTACAGAAGCTTGAAATCTTGCTACTTCACCGTATAGGAATTACCGATGCTGGTCTTGTGCATCTCAGCAACTTGACGAATCTTAGATTGTTGGCCCTTGGCGATACGCCAATCACCGATGCCGGCCTCGTGCATCTCCGGAATCTGATAAAGCTTCAATGGTTAGACCTGGGCGATACACATATTACAAATCGTGGTCTCGTCCATGTGGCAGAACTCACTAATCTTTATCAGTTGCACATTGACGGTACACAAGTCTCAAACGGGGGCGCAAAGGTGCTCCAAGTTTCTCTGCCTGACTGTTTCATCACTCAGTACTAACGACTTCTAATTTACCCGGCCTACACAATGCATGGGCGCACCGATCAGGCGGCTGCGCATTGGGCACCCCAGAAACAGTCGTCGGGTGGGCGTAGCCCACCATTCGTGAAATCGCTTACGGGCGTTCCGGGATGAACGAGAGAGCGTGCCGTGGTCCACGTCGGGGCGCAGGCGTGTTGCAAACAGCGAGCAGTATATGTCCACTCATAAGCTCTACTTTTACCATCGGCCGAGCAACAGCAGCTTACTATCGACCGAGTAGCAGTAGCTCGTCAATCATCTGCTGAGCGGTCGAGATGACGCGTGCGTTGCCACGGTAGACGGCTGAGACGTTGATCATCTCAACGAGTTCTTCACCGATTTCGACGTTTGATTTTTCCACAGCACCAGTTTGAACCGTGCCTGATCCCAGAGTTCCCGGCGTTCCGATTCGCGGTACGCCCGAATTCACGCCGGTGACAAACAGGTTGTCGCCAGTCTTGATCAATCCGGCGGAATTGGCAAACGTGGCGAGCACGATTTGCCCGACCGCTGAAATGAGGCCATTGTCAAACACTCCTCGAACCAACCCCTGTTGGTCGATGACAAAATCGGTCAGCGTTCCCGGGGGAGTGCCGTCCTGGGAAACAAACTGCAACTCGCTGCTCCCGGTGGTGACACCGCCAAAGACCTTTGTCAGATCCATGTCAAACTGCAAAGAACTGGCAGCAGTCAAATCGCGATCGACTGCAAAAGTGTTGTCGAGGTTGGCCGTAATACTACCAACGCTATCAAACGAAAGGGTGCCGTTTCCGAGTGCAATGTCGACGTCACTGTCGTCGGCTGATTCCACCAAGTACCGAAACGTTGTCGAATTCGATGAGGTGGATTCGAGATAAGCATGCAGCTGCACACTGATCGGCGTTCCCAGCGAATCGTAAACCACGAAACTCGTCGATGCGCTCTCTCCATTGGCCGTTTGTGATTTCGCGAACCCCAGGTCCAACGAATTCCCGCCGAGCTGAAAAGCTCCTGCTGAAATCGTAATGTCGTTGACCGTGCCGAAGTTGCCGGTAATCTCAATTTGCCCCGATCCCCCGGCATCCATCACAACGCCCGGTGTTCCGGGCAAAGGCGTTCCGGCAGAATCAGTCTCCTGGATCCCCAGGGAGTCGTTGAGAAAATCGAGAAACTCCTGAAACGTCGTGCCCGCTTGGACGGTCAGTGTGGTCGTGCTGAGGGTTCGCGGCCCTTTCATCGGAGCAAACGAAATCAGGTCATTGACCGCAAACAGCGGAGTCGCAGGATCTGAAAGTAAACGAACATCCGCCAGCGGCGTTGTCCCCGCCGTCGCGCCGGTGATTGCCGCGGCGGCGCCGTCCACCAATGCGGCACTCGTCAGCACGCTGCCTTGTGTGGCCACATCGCCCGTGCTCAGCAGCGATCCAGAGATTTCGACGTTCGTTGTCGGCCTTCCGCTCGTCACGGAACCAAAAGGAATCTCCAGCGGAACAAGGCTGCTGGTGTCAACATTTCCGGATAAATCGATGTCGTAGCCCAATACTCTCGCGCCGAGTGTGTTCACCAGTTGGCTCTGCTCGTTGAGCAAGAAGTTTCCGGCACGGGTGAAAGACTGGCCGTTGTTACCATCGACGACAAAGAATCCCGGTCCTTGAATCGCAAGGTCACTCGTATTGCCGGTCGTGAGCAATGCCCCTTGCCCAAAATTCGTGATGACCGATGCTGTCTTAGCACCGAGTCCGATTTGCATCGGGTTAGTTCCGCCATTGGTTGCGGACGGAGGAGCACCAATACTCAAAGTTTGCGACAACTGAGTCGAGAACGAGATTTGAGCGGCCTTGAATCCGTTCGTATCGCTGTTTGCCAGGTTATCGCCGATGACGTCGATCGCCGTCTGGCTCAGCTGCATGCCACCTTGCGCTGTGTTCAGCGTTGTGGTCAATCCCATAACCGACCCCCTTCAACTCCCTCGCACTCGCCAGTTTTGTGAAGTCATCTCCCCAGAACGATCGTCCAGTTTTTCCGAATCGCCTCGGACGAATCCTTTTTGTCATCGACAAAATCGGGTCAATCGTCAGAGTCGAATTTCAGAAGAAGATCAGGCAGCAGCGCTGGTTTGCCGAGGTCAAACTTTGACGAACGATCGAACGAACAGAGATGGTCGTCTTCATGCCGGTCGAATTCCTCAGCCAAACCATGTGTCTTTCCCAAACCCAGCGGGGAACCACTCAATTGGCGGTGTGTGTCACCGAAGATGTCACCCACTGGACCACTCCTGACAGCGAATTGCACGCGTGTAACAACTCACTTTATTTTTGAGATATTTTTGTCGGAGGGAAATCGCCCACACGCGGCAGACCAGCGTAGACAGTTGGGATTAGGTCTATCGCATGAGGAGGTAGGAAATCGATTCGTACCATCTTCGGAACTAACGGAAGTCGTAGGGTGGGTGCAGCGGAGCGGAACCCACCGTTCATGAATTCGAAGGGGGGGTTCGCGACGGAGCGGGTGAGGAATCTTGCCAGGACAGGTCCTGGCCTACCATTGTCTAACAGAAGTGAAGAGAGATAACGGAGTTCCTTCCTCTGCTCCATTCGTTGTCTCCTGTTGAAACGATTCTCATCCCACAAAACAGCATCGGCGGTTGGCTTCGAATCGTTATCCCCAGGACTGGTCGTGGCCTGCAAGTCGTAGGGTGAGTGCAGCGGAGCGGAACCCACCGTTCATGCAATCGATGATGCGGGTACGAGGCAAAGCGATTAAGGGTGCCATGGTCCACGTCGCGTCAGCAGCGTGGCCATGCGTCGCTGCCAATCGATGAAGCTATCGTCGGGTTAGTTTTTCAACGTCCCACTTTTCGAGATAGTTCCTAGTCCACAAGTCGAGTGACGCTTGGTCCATTTCTCGTCCGTCCATCCAGATCCGAACTATCGCTATTTGGCGCGCAAAAGTCTCAATGTCGAGTCCGTTCGCGTTGCAGGTTTCATGGGCTAGTTGACCTCGCGCAATCGCGTATCGGCGATACAAATCAGGATATTGCTCTTTGGTTGATTGTTCGTCAGTTGGCCGAAGGGGCCGGCTTTTATTGCGGAATCTTTCATCGATAATCTCTTGGCATTCCTTCAGTCCTGCCCGATAGGAATGAAATAGCCTTAGTTGCGCATCATTCGGTTTCTGCTTTGGATCTCGCCACTGCCATTTGATACGGGCATCTTCCCAATCCGGGACGCTCGGGCCGGTAGCAAATAAAGCCTGTAGAATATGGCAACCGTCGCGAGCCTCTCCATCTTCGCTACTGTCATAGATCGACAGAATAATCAACTTGCTCTCAGCGGTTGGCAGCGTCGCTTCGATATCTACCTTTAAGTCTTGCCAGATCTCCTTGGCGGCTGATTCGACTTCTTCCTTTGCATGTGGATTCGGAACGACGGCATGGGCATATCTGTATTGAACGTATTCGTTATCTTTTTCTGCAAAATCGATGATGGAGTAGGGACGTTGCTCACGATCCCAAATAAATCGGCCTGGCAGCTCCGGCGAGTTCTCGGGCGCAGAGTAGATCCAAAACCCGCCAATGATACAGAGCGCAGTAGAGTAGCTGCACACAGCAATGACGAACCAGGAAGATCTGCTCGAAGACGGCTGACCGTCCTTCGTCTTGATGAACGAAGTTTCTGGCATAACTAAGGGTCCGGCAGCCCGATTCTGCCTAATCGTTATTCATACGATCACGCGGATATCTGGTTCTAAATCATACTCGTTCCATATCCCCGGGAACACAACCAGTCTTGAGAACTTGTTGCGTTCTTACAGAACGAATGACCAAAAAGCTATCGTGCGGTGGGTTTCGCTGCGCTGCACCCACCCTACGCGGCTACCAATCATTGCTTGTGATTAATTCGTGCTCAGTAGATCCCGGGAAAGAAGCGATACTTCACTTGCTTGCGATAAGTGACGTACGAATCGCTTTGGGACATAATCTCCTCTTCGTACCGGGCTCGCCTGTCGTAGAGGAATGTCGTCAGCAGTAGCAGGCAAACGTTGTAAACCGACAGGTTTTTGATGACGTACGCGATCTTAATGATGATCGAAGAAGAGTACATCGGGTGCCGAACAACTTGATAGACAGCTCCGGTTTTCACGCGCCGCAGTGCCGGAAGCAGATCGTAGCTTCTGCCGAGCACCAATGCGGTCACGATCCCTAAGACAACTGAAAACGAAACGAGCACATCCGCCAAGTTCGCAAGCATCGGGCCGATCTCGATCCCCTGCCCTGAAAAGAAATAGCCGGAGAAGGAGGTGAGTAGCGCAACGGCCCAATGAATCGGATTCATGCTGACGACAGAGGGTCTCTCTCGAATCAAGAACAGCAGCGAGATGGTGGCGTTGTAAACGAACCACAGCACTCGCGAGAGTTCGAGATTATCCAGAAGCGTCCGATAGCGATAGGCGGTGAGCGATCCCCAAAAGAGAAACAGCAACAGGCTGAAGAAGTGGCTTTTCAGAAACCACTCGAGTTTTGTGTTCTTGAATTGCATGACGCTCGGCGCACTGTGTGCAATCAACGTAACAAAGAATGCCGCTCGAACACGCCCCACCCAACGTAACGCTCATGTAGGAGACGTGCAAAGCGATTAAGGGTGCCATGGTCCACGTCGAGTCAGCAGCGTGGCCATGCGTCGCTGCCAATCGATGAAGCTATCGAACGGTGGGTTTCGCTCGCCGGCACCGAATCTGCACGGCTTCGACGAGCCAAATACGCCCACGAGAAGAGTCGTAAACCGCTCTATCTTGACTTCGACGAATTTCGCGGAGCATCGACTTCATCGTGCGTGGGGAGCCATTTCCTAAGTCGCTCTTTGACCGCAGCGTACTTGGGATCGTTCGCGAGATTCGTCCATTCATGGCGATCGTTTCGGTGATCGTATAGTTCCTCCCCGCCGTTTTCATAGCGCGTGTAGCGCCAATGCTCGTCCCGGATGGAGTGATTCCTAAAGCTGACCGTGGTGATCGCCGGTGTCGTACGCGGTGCAGTCGGATCGGTCAGTAGAGGCAGCAAGCTCGCCCCTTCCAGCTCCAGGTTGGGCGGCAGGCCGCACAAATCAATCAGGGTGGGATAAAGATCGAGCAGACTTACGGGCCGATAACAAACGCCACCGGCCTTGGTGATACCCGGAGCAACAATAATGAGCGGAACGCGTGTCGCTTCTTCCCACAATGTCTTTTTGTCGACGTGTTCCTTGGTTCCAAGATGGAATCCGTGATCGCTCCACAACACGATCAACGTATTCTCGGCATTGGGCCCCTGTTTCAGGGCATCCAAGACTCGACCAACCTGGGCATCGACAAAAGAGACGGTCGCCAGGTACGCCTGTACGATATCGGGGAGAACTTCATTCTTAACGGCGATCGGGTAGTGATTGTTGTTACGCGCCCACCGAATCGCCTCTTGAGGGATGTCTTGTAGATCGTCCTCGCGAGTCGGCGGCAGCACGATCTGACTGCGCGGATGCATCGCAAAGTACTTTCGCGGCACATACCAAGGTTCGTGTGGCTTAACGACGCCGAATGCCAAAAAGAACGGCTTGTCGTGACTTTGCCTGAGCTGTTCGGCGGCCCAAGTTGCCGTTTGACCATCCATGGTCGCGTCGTCCGGGACATCGATCGGACCCCAGTCGTACTGGCCCCTTTGACCGACTTGGTCCGCCAGCTTGTTGAAGTCCTGTCCGGTTGCAACAGCCTGATCGGGTTTGAACTTGGCCTTGCTGGGAAAGTGCACGTCCCAGGCTGCCGGATAAGAGCTGTGAAAGATCTTGCCTCCACGCAACGCTTTGTAGCCGTGATTGCGAAAATACTGGGGCAGGGTGACGACGTTTTGCAGCCGCGGTGCGCGCGTCCATCGCTGCGGATTATCGTAAACGCCAGAGGTCGATGGCCGAAGCCCTGTTAGAATGCTCGTGCGAGATGGGTTGCAATAAGCCGTTGTGCAATGAGCGTTGCTAAACAGAACGCCCTGGCCTGCCAAACGGTCAATGTGTGGTGTCTTGGCCTGAGGGTGTCCTCCCAGGCAACCGACCCAATCGTTCAGGTCATCAATGGAAATGAACAACACGTTGGGCCGATGGTCGGTCGCCTGTCCGACCTCCACTGCACGAACTTTCTCGGCGGCCAAGCAGAGGCCGGCATGGATACCGATGAGGAATGAGATCAACGTGACAATCTTCAACATTGTGTATTGCTTGTTGTCGACGTCCATTGCGCAGGCCTTACCTGGAGACGTTCCACGTCGGATCCCAAATGTTCGGAGTATCACTTCGACGGAAAATACTCATACATCGCGACTCACTCGTTGCAATACTCGGAAACTACCCATGCCTTTATTGTAAACTCAAAAGCGGAATTGAGGGACAGCTGAGGGAAGGCATTTCGAATCGGCAGCTCAACACTGCATTTTCCAAACCGCAATAGCGCAAAAAAACCAGAAACGCTGTTCGGGTGAGCGTTCATGGCATTACAGCAAATTGCTCTTTCCTAGGCCTGCGAAGTTCGGTGTTTCAGCGCATGGCGCTGACTCGTGGTCGCGACAATCGTATTTTGTTCTATGATTGCCAGCTCCCACGAGCCAGATACATATGCACAGGAGAACAACTAAATCGCTCTAATTCGATGTCTTTTAATTCTTCAAACTGATGAGATATTTCATCAGGTCATCGAATTCCTGGCGGTCCTTGAGTGATCGCACCAATCCGTCGGGCATCATTGATTTCTCCGAGTCGATCACCTCATCGATCGAAGAATCGGGTATTGCGATCGGTTTCGGTTCAGCGATGTTTCGCAGAACGATTCCGTCATCATCTTGGGAGATGCGAATTCCGGTAATCACTTTTCCGTCAAGCGTCACCACGTTGACCTGAGCAAACTCCTTGTCGATCTTCTTGGACGGATACAAAACCGAGTTCACCCAATCTACGGGCTGCATCGGCTTCGTGACCCTTGTCAAATCCGGACCCAACTTCGGCGCGTTGCCTGGTGGATCGTGGCAGGCAAAGCACGAGGCAGCCGAGGTGTAGAACAAACGCTTGCCACGTCGTAAATTCCCGTTCTCCCAGGCAATCTTGGCCAAATCCTCCGGTGATTGCTCAAGCAAGTTCTTTTCCAAAGCCAAGTTGTTAATGACGACCGGCTCTGTCAAATCTTCGATCGACATCAGTTCTCTCTCGAGCGGATGAAGCTTCTCCAACTCTTCAGGTCTCCAGAACGTCGTTCGGCTGGAAGACTCCGCACGGACCATGGCAACCGTCTTCTCGTCGATCGGCGACGCCTGGTTACCCCACGTGTTGCGGACAAACGTCAACACGTCGGCCATATCTCGGTCGTTCAACAAATCACGGAAAGCCGTCATCGGTGGAATACCGCGTGCGGGGTCATAGATCTTTCCGCGAACCTGCATTTTTCCCCACATGCCGTGAAGCGCGAGTTTGATTAAGCGTTCTTCGCTGCCGGTCACCCAAGGAGAGCCGACCAACGGTGGGTAAACCGTGCCGTTTCCTTGGCCGGTGGGGAGGTGACAAGTCGAACAATGCGATTCACGCTGAAATATCCCGCTTCCGCGTTTGTACGACTCGTGAAACTCGCGATCCAGATGACGGGGCGTCCGATATCGCACCACATGCAGTTCCGGGGAAGCCACGAAATCGGCAGCCAATTTCGTATCAAAAGTCGTCCAAAAGTGTTCGACAGTTTTTGCAGCCACCGCTGCGTGCGCGACTTCGGAATTCAACAGCTTGTCCAGCACATCACTGTTGGTGACGTTATGCTGTTGGTGCAACCACAGTGCTTCCAACAAATGGTGAGATTCCGTTTCATCGTTGGGATCGAAGTCTTTCGCCCAAGCCTGAACCGCAGCGATCACGGCATCAGAATCACGAGCACTCAATTCAACGCGGGTTCGATGTCGCACACCATCGACAGGGTGCTTCAAGTTTTCCAGCAACTGTTCGATCGGCTGATCGTGAATTGCAACTGGTTCTTGCAGCGGTCGACCTTTGGCGGTCAATCGCAAGATCCGACCGTGTTTGTGGTCCCGACTGGGGTCGCGAATGTTGTGCTGCATGTGGCCGATAATCATGTTGTGCCAGTCGGCCACGTACAGTGCGCCATCTTCGCCAACGATCGCATCGCTGGGGCGGAAGTTGCGGTCTTCGCCGTTTAGCAATTCTTGGTGCGGCGTGCCCCAAACGTGTCCGTACTCGCGTTTGCCGCCGTCACCTCGGTTCAAGTCGTACTGTTTGACTCCCAAGAACCCGATCACGTTCAAGATCAAGAAGTCTTGCTGCATGTCCTCGGGAAAGTGCGCCGACGACAAGATTTCGTTTGCCGGCACCGGGCGAAACTCTGTCGCCAGTAGGGAATGCATTTGGAACCCGTTCTTGTGTGGTCGAACCTGGTACGACTTTCCGCCGGTCCCATCGTTGGCGTACAAATAACCCCAGCGATCAAAGCTGGTGCCGTGCGGGTTCGGGCTGTTGGCAGCGACCGGTGTGATCGCAAACGTCCGTGGATCGAATCGGTACATTCCCGATCCGCCTATGTTCAAGTTCTGTTTCCACGGCGTTTCGTGGTTGTGAACCAGGAAAATACCACTCTGCCAGTAGATTCCCCCATCGGGACCATAGATCAGGTTATTCGCGGCGTGGTGAGTGTCCGACGTTCCCAAGCCTTGCAGGATTGGGTATCGCACGTCGGCTACGTCATCACCATCGGTATCCTTTAAGAACAACAAATCGGGACCGGAAGTGACCAAGACGCCTCCGCCCCAAAACTCAAAACCCAAGGGGTTGTGAACGTGCGCGAAAATCTTGCGCTCGTCAGCAACGCCGTCGCGATTCGTGTCCTCAAAGATCATCAAGCTGTCTTTCAGATCATCGCCGGGTTGCCATTTCGGATACGAATTCCAACTGGCCGTCCAAAGTCGTCCTTTCGCATCCACTTGCAGTTGCACGGGATTGGCAAGATCGGGGAACATGTCTTCGGATGCAAAAATGTTTAGCTCAAAGCCATCCGGCACTTTGATTTGTTCTAAGCTCTCTTCGGGGCTCAGGTAGTTCGTGCTGCCTTCTTTTTCCTTACTTGAACTCCGACTTCCGCCGCCGACATTGGTTTTCACAACGAGCGGCGCGGGCACGTTCGTGTCGTCCGGTTTGATCGATTTCCCACTCGCAGCGGCCCAAATGACCGGGTCGCGGTTGGCGGTCATCAGGTCCAGCATCTTCAGTTCGTGAACCAATACGTCGGCGTTAGTTTGACCGTCGACAAAGCTGAGCGTTGAACGAGAACCCCAAATGTCGTTTCCGTCGGTCGCGCGGTATCGATTGTGCCAATGCCAGTTCTTGTCTTGGACCGCGTTGTAAATTAACGAAAGTGAATCGCCCGCGACTGCGGAACTGCCGACCAATTGTTGCGCGATGACGTCGGCCAGTTTGCGGTACCCATTGGCGTTCAGGTGAATCCCGTTCAGCGTCAACGGTTCTTCCGACATGTCGTACAGATTCAATGTCGGCGTGAACAAATCGACGAACGTCGCGCCCGCTGCGTCGGCGGCGTTCTTCGTCGCTTGTGTGAATGCATTCAGGTTCGCGTTCAGCTCATTCCCGTCGGGAAGGTGCCGGTTGCCGGTGTACTCGTAAGCGATCGGGCTGAACAAAACAAATCGAGCATCAACGCCTTTCTGTTTGCGCAGCGCCCTGTAGTTTTCAACGAGCTTGACCAATTCCCCTTCGTACGCAGAGGCTCCCTCAGGGCCGGCGTGTGATTCGTTGTAGCCGAACATAATCCACACGACGCTGGGCGCGACATGCTGCAAATACTCGGTGTCGTTGGTGAAGCCTTTGTTTCGAGGGCGCTGATTGACAATGTCGCCCGAGAAACTCATGTTGCGAAAGCTTACGTTTTTGCCCTTCAAGGTCGCCTGCAAAACTGATTCGACCCAGGGATCATGCTGCATTCGGTCGGCTAAGCCGTTGCCGAAAATCGCGACGACGTCGTCTTGCTTGAATTCGAAGGGCACATCGGCCTTCGCTTCCGAGACGGTCAAGAATGAAAGAATCGTCACCAACGTCCAAACTGCAGACGCCAAGCGCCTGTGAAGATTCGAGTGAAGAAACTCAAAAACCTGAATTCGCATTTGGTACCTCAAAGAAGGTGGGGTCGCGTGAGTGAGCTACTATAAGAGTCGCTCTCTAATGGCATGCTAACGTTAAATATAACGTGCTAGATCGACTCTTGTCTTGTCTGAAAAGGATCAGGATGTCTCCTTCGCACAATTGCCGAAAACGGCGTTGGCCTGCTTGAAAAAGAGGTCAGGCCAGCAGCCTTCCGCGGGAACGATCTCTCCGGAGTGGAAATAGGAAACGTCAAAGTCGGCAATGAGCAGTCTCGATAGTCGAATTTCCGGTACATCAGAGGTCGCCTTAGCCGAGGTTATCGAAAAAGTCAAAACACCATTCGACGGCTG
Organism: Planctomycetaceae bacterium; assembly: GCA_028284485.1. Lineage (GTDB taxonomy): Bacteria > Planctomycetota > Planctomycetia > Planctomycetales > Planctomycetaceae > JANQRQ01. The sequence continues at coordinate 37,857 of JANQRQ010000055.1, forward strand.
CTCTACTGCGAAGCTGGCACAATTCGTCAGCAGAAGTAAGCTCAGAAATAGAAAGAGTGAACTCAGTCTCATCATTCCAATTTGAATGCGGGCTCCGATTCCTGACAAGTGCAGCAGGCCTGTCATTGTCATCGGTGTCTACTTCTTTTGACGGCGTTCTAACGGTTTCTCAACCAGCCAGATATTTCTGAACTTCACTCGCGAGCCATGCTCCTGCAAGACGATGGGTGAAAGCCGTTCTTCGGGGTAGGCGGCATACTTGTTTCTCCGTAACGACAGTTTGAAGTTGTCGTGGATCAACTCGCCATTAAGCCACACCGTGACGCGAGCGGCGTCCCTCTCGTTGGCATAGCCGGCCGCGTTGATGCGTGCCGCTTGGTACTCCAAATCGACCGTTTGCCAGACGCCCGGCCCGAGTCCTGCATTCACATCGGGTACGCGGATTTGATAAATCGCTCCGCAGTCGGTCAGCCTAAGGCGTTCCCTTCGCGTGCTATTGAGAATTTGTAATTCGTACAGCGGCCCGAAGAAAACCCCACTATTGCCATCGCCTTCCTTGGGCAACTGGAATTCTAAATGCATGCGATAGTCGCCAAATCTTTCCTTGGTACAAAGAAACTGTTTGCGACGCTTGCCCCGGAATTCAAAAGCGATCTCCATTGCCTCGCCATCGACAAGCTTCCACTGAATCTCCTTTTGGTCGTCCTTCGGATTAATCGCCTGAAACGAGAACGGCATCCAGGCATCAAAGTTCGTGCCATCGAACAATACCACCGCTCTATCCGGCGGAGCGAGCCCGAGCGTCGACGTCGAGTCCGATGCTTCCTGCGCCGTTGCACGAGCCGGATCGACAAAGAACAATGCGTTCACCAAGCCAACGAAAACAAGAAACGAACACGCTGTATAGCTCGAATGAGCACCGACGGTATGGCGTCTATTGGAATCGGGCATTCTCGGCAGCTCCAGGCAAGCGGACGTATTGGTGCTTCGCATCTCAGTTCTCCGATATTCTCGGCGCGTTCAACCATTCCACGAGCTGCGCAGTCAACGACGCGACCAAATCAGGATGGTCTTCGATGGTATTTCGCCGTTCGTTCGGGTCGGTTTCCACGTTGAACAATTCGACTGGCTTTCCGCCGAGAGCGAGCAACTTCCAGTTCCCGCGCATCGCGACCTCGGTCGCAAATGGCTTGGGTTTCGGATAGTGACGTTGAAGATTTTTATACAAGTCGAGCTGCCAAAACACGGTCCCCCTTGCGTCGGCGATTGGCGGGCGGTCGCCCTTCATGTGAGGCAACAAGCTCAATCCATCGAGCGACAGTTCGCTCGGCAGTTCGACGCCGGCCGCTTCGCAGAATGTGGGCAGCAGATCATTCGTATGGCCGAACGCATCGGAAGTTTGACCGGCCGGAATCGCCGCCGGCCATCGCACAACCATCGGTACGCGAAGTCCACCGTCATGTAGGTCCGTCTTGCCACCTTTGAGTTCGCCGATGAAGCCTTCGAAAGCTGCTCCATTGTCACTCGTGAAGAGGACGAGTGTGTTATCCCCAATTTCCAGTTCGTCGAGTTTGCCCAAGATCTGGCCGACCTTGGCGTCCATGTGTTCGACCATCGAACGGAAACAATGCTGATCCTCGCTAATGTCGTCTGTCATGGTATTCGACCAATGTGGCTCTGGCGCCGGCTCGTACGGTTTATGCGGAACGAGCCACCACAAGTTGATAAAAAAGGGCCGCTCGCCGGCAGAGAGTTCTTCGATCAGCTCGATCGCAAAGTCACCGTTTGCATCGGTTAAATGTTTCGAATAGTACGGGTCATCCTCGCCGACCTGTCGGTCGTTGCGGAGGAGCACCGTTCCCCCTTGTCGAAAGAGGGTTCGATCTCGACCCATGCGGCCGCGAACGGGCTGCTGCTCAATCTGCGTCTGGTAGAAATCGAATCCGTGTTGACGCGGGCCGGGCTGATCGTCCAACCGCCGACCCTGCGTGTCCACATGCAAGCCACCCAAATGCCACTTGCCCACATGCGCGGTGTTGTAGCCGGCGTTCTGAAGTAGCTCGGCAACGGTCGTCGCGGATTCGGGCAACCATCGATCCACATCGTTGAAATGCTTCGTGATACCGAATCGCAGGGGATATCGGCCGGTCAACACCGAAGCGCGCGTCGGAGAGCAGACGGCGGATGCGGCGTAAAATCGAGTGAACTGCATCCCTTCGCGCGCGAGACGATCGAGGTAAGGCGTCTTGACGGCGGGGCTACCGAAACAAGACAGATCTCCGTAACCCAGATCGTCTGCCAACAGCAAAATGATGTTGGGCTTCTCACTCGCGTGTGCCTGACCCGTCATGGCAAGCAGTACGGACAATACGAAAAAGCACGTTAACGCTGTGCGCATACGAACGATTCCCTCTTGATGACCTTGCTGACGGGACGACGCCCCGCACATCTCCAATCTACCAGGACGCCTGTAGTGAGAGGAAGCAATGAGGTGAACCGGTGGGCCGTTTTCAATAACGAAGGATGTCCGTCGGCTCGTGTTTGCCTGCGCCGCTTGATCGTCTTCCGTTTGACGAGGATTTGGCCGTCCGTGAAGCTGTCTCAAAATATTGCGACTTGGTGCGCTTCATCGCAGTGAGAGAGTCGACCGAAATGACCAAAGGGGACATCGACTCGACCAACAAAAAAACCTGCAATACCAGTCCGAAACAGGCATTACAGGTGATTGGAGCGGAGAGAACGGGATTCGAACCCGTGGAGCCGGTAATACCGACTCACCGGATTAGCAATCCGGCGCTTTCGACCACTCAGCCATCTCTCCGTATCGAGTTGTCCGTGGACAAAATACCCACAAGAGTATTTTGCGAATCGACGTCACAAAGGATTAATCGCCAACGATTTGCACCAATGTTACCTCTTGCAGGTTGCTAGACTCTAATGGCCGCAAGGATTTCGGTCAAGAGATTCGAATGCGGCCACAGACAGGAATTCTGGTGCTACGACAGACCAAAGGCGTCAAGCCACAGACAGGAGTGTCTGTGCCACGACAATCCCAAGGCATCAGCCCGCAGATAGGAATGTCTGTGGCACCGCTAACCAAACGACTCGGGTCACAGGCAGGTTAGATTGAGTCATCCTTTATGTGCCAGAGTCGCGGACCGGAATCTCCGCACCCCCACAGACCAAAGGAACCGCCGGCCGCCCAATCATCGATGTCAGCCGATCGAGTTTCGATTCGAAGGTAGAGGCCGCATCGAGGACGCGGAGCAAGAATGCACGAGCAATTCAAACGCGGAAAGTCACCCCGACTGGCGGCCCCGGAACGGCGCTGCGCTTGGTCCGGCGTACGTCTCGGCAAAAGTGGACTCGGCGATCGAACGGGCCGACTTTGAAACAATCTGTATTTTCTTGAAACGGGAGGCACCAAACTGGAGTATTCCCTTGGAACGCGTGCCGATGCCGACTAAATTGACGTCAGCTAGCTGCGAGCCTGGGCTTTTTGGCGACGTCGCGGCAGCCAATCGGCCGGCAAATCGACGGATCGAATTGCCTCGGGCGGACCGACACAATCACATCTCAATAAAACTGGCGGGGGAAAAATGGAATATCGGCCCGCGGAATCGACGGACAACGCCGGTTACGCCACTTTATCTTGGCAGGGAGACCACTCTGGCTGGTTGCGCCTTCTCGATCAAACCTTGTTGCCCACCGAGTACTGCGAAATCGACTGCCGCACGGTGAAAGAAGTCTGGGAAGCCATTCGGCGGCTGAGCGTGCGGGGAGCACCGGCCATCGGTGTGGCAGCCGCGTATGGAGTCGTCATCGGATTACAATCGGCAGCCGACGGCAGCCGTGCGGAATTCAACCTGCGTCTTCGCGAAGTCACCGACTACTTGGCATCGAGTCGACCAACTGCAGTCAATCTGTTCTGGGCGCTCGAGCGGATGGAAAACGTGGCAAACCAATCGGCCGACGCCGATGCTTCGGAGATGCTGGCTCGCTTACTCGAGGAAGCCCGTCGCATCGAATCGGAAGATCGCGAGATGTGTGCCGCGATCGGTCGCCATGGGGCGGAACTGCTAGGCGACAATCAAGGCGTGTTAACCCATTGCAACGCGGGAGCGCTGGCGACCGCCGGCGACGGAACGGCGCTGTCTGTTATCTTCGCAGCCGCTGCGCAAGGGAAACAATTGCAGGTGTATGCCGACGAAACGCGACCGTTGCTACAGGGAGCACGGCTCACATCTTGGGAACTGTGCCAACGCGATATTCCCGTCACGGTCATCTGCGATTCGATGGCGGGGTGGGTGATGCGCGAGAAACGAATTGACGCGGTCATTACAGGTGCCGACCGTATCGCGGCCAATGGCGATGTCGCCAACAAAATCGGCACGTATTCGGTTGCACTGTTGGCCAAAGCGCACGGTCTGCCGTTTTACGTGGCGGCTCCATCGAGCACGTTTGATCTCGCATTGGCAACGGGCGATGAAATCCCCATCGAACAACGCGACGCGAGTGAAATCACTCAGTTGGGAGCGCAGCAGACAACTCCGGAGCATGTCGACGTGTACAATCCGGCGTTTGACGTCACACCGGCAGAATACGTGACGGCCATCATTACAGAACGAGGAGTGATACAACCGGTCACGACTGAAAACGTTCATAACCACCTCGGTACAGAAGCAATTTCGAGTTAACAGGAACCGGTGGCTTGATTGTGGTCGCCGGTTGAATCCTCTACAACATGCAAAGCGCTTCATATCGCAAACCATTCGCACGATGCTGTTGACGGCGGTCACGGAATCGTTGTTGACAACCACCGGCATTGAAAAGGAAACATCATGAATCGACGCAGCACTTCGAATCGCATTTTCGCGGTCCTACTGGCATTCCTTTTGTTGTTGGGCGGACAGGCCGCGGTCCAGGCTGATGAGCTGCAAGACACAACATCGCTGGGATTTGTCCCGGCCAATGCGTCGTTCTACAGCACAGGATTGCGCTGCGGCGAACAGTTTCAAAAACTGATGAGCAGCAATGCGATGTACAAGTTGCAGAACATGCCGGCCGTTCAACAGGCGATGGGTATGTTGAATTTCATGTTGATGAGTTCCCAGTCTGGTCCGTTCAGTATGTTTCAACAATGGAAAGCAGATCCCCAAAACGAAGAACTGCTCGGGCTGCTTGCCGACATGATGTCGCACGAATCGTTCGTGTACGGTAGCGAAGGTTTCGCCGACATGTTTGTGGTCTTTAATGAAATCAACACAGCGAACACCATTGCGTCGGTCGAAGCGGGCGTGCAGGGAGGCAATCAGGAGGAGGTGCAAGCTCGGGCGATGTTGACGGCATTGAACCGCATTCGGGACGATTTGCACATTCCAACCACGGTGGTTGGGTTTAAATTGAGCGACACAGCGCCTGCCGAGAGTCAACTCGCACGCTTGGAAGAACTGGCCGGCGCGGTATTCGCCTCTCAACCCATGCTGGAGGGCCGCTTTGCTCGAACAACGGTCGGCGACAGCGAATTCCTCACCGTCAATTTGGATGGTTCGATGATTCCCGTCGAAGAAATTCCCATCGACGAAATCGAACAAACCGAAGGCGAATTCGACGAGTTGCTGGAAAAAATTCAGGAACTGAAGTTCACCGTCGCCTTGGGTATTCGTGGTGATTACTTGCTGCTTTCGTTTGGCGAAACGACCGATCATCTCGCTGAGACAGGCGGCCCGTTGCTGTACGACCGCGAAGAATTCTCTGCCTTGCGCGAGCATGCCGACAAGCCGATAACAAGCATTGACTATGTCAGCAAGGACTTCATGGAAGCCGCCGGAAGCGTTGAGAATCAACTGAATGCATATCTCGATGCATTAAAGAACCTGCTGCCGACGGCGCCGCTGCCGGAAGATGTGATCGACGAGATTCTCGAAGATGCCGAGACCGTTCGAACCGAGCTACCGAACCTGGTTCCCAAACCGGGTGCGATGATGTCGTTCGCATTCATGACCGACCGCGGATACGAAGGATACGCCTACAATTGGTCTGAAAACAAAATGTTCGACGGTTCTCAGCCGTTAACGATTCTCGATCATGTGGGCCGCAATCCCGTGCTGTTCTACGCAGCCCGGGGGAAATATGCACCGGAAGATTACGAAACGTTCGTCAAAGTGGCGAAGCGCCTCTTCTACTACGCAGAAAAGATCGGTGTATCCCAGCTGGACGAAGTCGATCGTGATGAGTACACGAAAGTGCGGGAAATCATGATTTCAACTGCCGAGAAATGGGACAAAACAACTCGTGAAAACATCATGCCCGGTTTTAAGGATGGACAGGGGGCCATCGTTCTCGACACCAAGCTGGGGAGTAACCAGTGGTTCCAAGGAATTCCGCCGGCCGATACAGAACTACCAATGCTGGAATTGGGAGTCGTCTATGGCATCAGTGATGCCGACGCGGTAACCGCAGGGTTTCAAGAATACTTTGCTTCGCTGCAGGAACTGATGAATCAACTGCACAATTTCAAGCCGAACGACTTCCCGCCGATTCAAATCCCCGATCCGATGGTTGAAGAACAAGGGTCGGCAAAAATCTACTACTATCCACTTCCCCCGTTTATCGGCCTGGACGAACAGCTCTCGCCCAGCGTAGGACTTTCTTCCGATTTTGCGGCAGCCTCGCTTTCACGCAGCCACACAGGCCGGTTGCTGGAGTCACAGCCGCTTTCGGTGGCCGACGGTCCGCTCGCCAATCGAGACCGGCCTTTAGCATCGGCCTTTATGTACAACGCGGCCGAGTTTATCGACGCCATCACACCGTGGGTCGATTACGGGATCCAACTGGGGATGAGCCAGCAACAGGTTAATGCCGGCGAGCCGAATATCAAAAACGTCGCATTGCAGCAGGGACCGCCCGGCCCAGAAGAAATCATTTCTCAGGTGCACACGGTGTTGGAGATTATCAAATGCTATCGCGGCTCTTCCAGTGTGACATACGTGGAAGGAGACGTCCGCGTGACGCATAGTGAGTCGGTATTCGAAGACTTGCCGAATTGAGCATCCCTCGATGAAATTCGCGCTGCTCGGCGAAGACCCCCACATTGCAGGATTTGTGCGCGCGATCGATGTTGCCCCTGGACATCAGTTGGTGGCCGCGGCGTTTTGTCCGAGTCTCACCGCTGAGTTGTCAAGCAAAACGCCGGGCGTGCCGATTCGCAACCGATGGGAAGATCTGCTGGTCGAGCAAGGCATCGACGCAGTAGTCGTTGCGGGCTCTGATGAAAACGTCTTAACCGGTGCACGGCATTTGGCCGGCGCGGGAACGGCTGTCCTGCTTAGCCTTTCCGCCGGTCAAGGTTCGACATTTGTCTATGAATTGACTTTGATTCGCGACGACACACACGTCGTGCTATTCCCGCTCATTCGTAGTGAAGTGGATCCTCGCATTAGTCAACTTGTCGATTTGATACGAAACGGCCAGGTAGGCCAAGTTGTCGATTTGCAGTTTTCACGCGATATCGCCGGTCGAAGCGACGCCTCCGGTAAGCTGCTATCCGTATCGGAACTGGACGAGCACCTGCTCAATGATATCGGTTTACTACGACGTGTCGGCGGCCGATACGACCAGGTGACCGCACTGCGCTCGGGTCCCGCCGAGAACCGAATCTCACAGGCCAATGTCAGTTTGGCGGGGGAAGGTTTACCTCAGGCGGTTTGGTCAATCCGTACCGATGCGAATCAGTCGAAATGGGAACTCAGCGTGACTGCTGAACAGGGGCGTTTCGTCCTTGCAGAAATGGAAAACCGCGTCGTTCTCGAACAGGTAGCCGATAGCGGCACTCGGGAGTTGGCCGCACCGAAGGACGTGTCCGATACCGACACACTTCTTCTGCGTCGTTTCGAGCACGCGATGAGAGGCGAAGCGGTGTCTCCCGATTGGACAAGCGCCGTTCACTTGTTCGAAACTGTCGATGCAACTCATCGCTCGATCAAACGGCGACGCACGATCGATTTGCATTTCGAGACCACGTCCGAGCGATCGATTTTTAAGACGCAAATGACCGCTATCGGCTGTGGATTGCTGTTGCTGACCCTGTTTGGTCTGATCGCCTTGTTAACACTGGGAGCCTTGCTCGACTCGCAGCGAGCCGAGGTTGCCGGTTCCGAATCAGCCGGGTTTGTTATGCGAACAAGCGAGTTCGAGGCGGGCTCGGCCAACCTCAATCAGACGGGGATCAGCCATGTCGCCGATATGGCCCGGCGAGTTCCCGGCGTCTCTCTTCCGATTTATGTCGAGCGATCACAGGGAGACGACAACCTCGACAACTCACGACGCAATTCGGTTGTCGAGTCGCTTGTGACTCATGGTATCGCCGATGCCGAACAACGCACTTTTTTGGCACCGGAAACCAGCGAATTGACGAATATCGTTATGAAGATTGCCCGCATCGCTTGGCTCGTTCCGCTAGTGCTGTTTCTGTTGTTGCAGCTTTTGGTCTTCGTCGCGAAGCCGTCGGCCGCCGCGCAATCCTCGCGCGCGAACGCATCCCAGGAATCGGCCGATCAGCAATGCTGATGCGCTTTCTGAAAACGTCTTACCCTGCTGGGCACCGCCACCCCACGGTATAGACCGTATCGATTTCTTACGTCGCGGGCATGGCCAGTGCAATTTGCTCTAGCGAACGGCAGGATGCGCCGCAGGAATCATCAGCGGCCCGGCCGCTGGACCTGCTTGCGGCAGCCGAGGTTGGCCAACCGCCGGCGCTGGTGCCGGAGGAACAGCCTGAATGACGGCCGCATTACGAATCGAACCAGGCGGTATGGAACCAGACGGAATGTAAACCGTGTCGGTCAAGTCGCGGGAAGAAGGTGGCTTTAACATCTTGGCCTTCTCTTCGTAGCGATGCCAAAACTGCTGCGAGTACGGCATGGTCGCCGACAGTCCCCAACCGGCAGCTGCCTGCGACTGGGCTAAGAGCTGCTTGTAATTGTACGGTCGAAAGGCATGATGTCCGCCGTAGGCGGGAATCTCTTGAAAGTAGCCATGCAGCCATGGTTCTTGAGCGTCGTATCGGAACATCGGCTCACCGGCAAGTCCGAAATGACCACCGATGAAACCACCACTGGGATTTGAGTATCCATAGCCGCCATACCCAACCGCCGCGCCGTAGCCACCGGCTGCGTAGTCTGCAGCGCCGTAGTGCATTCCACCAGGAGCGGAGCCGACATACGGTGCAGGACCCATGCCATACTGAACATTCGCCGATGGATTGGGATAATAAGGAGCAGCATTGGTGGTCGTCCCGCCGTAATTCGGGGTCGCCCCACCGTAGTGTTGGACGGTGCCGCCGTAATGCTGAATAGCGCCGCCATGGCTTGGTGCGGCTGTCGCGTTGTAGCCGTAACCTCCGGTCGCGGGCATGCCGTTGGCTTGATACGTGGGGCTTGGCCCAGATCGGTAGGTGACCCCTGCAGAGGGAGCACCGTATTGCCCGCCCGCTGGAAGGCCTGCATTATCGTAGGGACCGGCTCCCAAAGCTGCCAAAATCGCGACTGTCAATGCGCCGTGTGACATGAACCTTGCTCCCCTCGTGGTGCGATTATTCCGCCCCGTCCGTATCGTTGAATGCGAGAATTCCGTAGAAAGCCTTTCAGCTGGCCACGCGGCAGGCAACACAATCAGTTGGAAATTCGCGCAAGCCTGCCATGTCTACCTATTAATATCGGCCTTCTGTTCGATTCTCTCCGTGGCTTCCTCAAAAATAATCGCATCGGGACGACTTACAATCGCGTTATATTCCTTACGTCATTTGCATGGAAATCGGCCGAACGACAAACTTTGCCTCTTGTGCCCACTCACCCTGAATATAATGAAGTCCTCAATTGGTAATGTCGGACTGTTTCTCTCGCATCAGATCGGCACGCTTTGCTCACTCAATTCAATCGGGGACACTTGATGGGAATCACTCGACTTACGGCCGCAGCCGCATTGCTTCTGCTGGCAGCGACTCAAGACAATGCACAAGCACAGGCAGTCCACGTCGCTGGAGCGACTCCAGCTTATCACGGGCACGCTGCTCATCCATTTGGACAACCGGGAGGCTATGCCGGACGCGTCGGAGCCCCTTATTACTACTCCGCCCCTTTGCCGCAGCCTGGTTGTGGCGTTAATCAGGTAGCGCCAGCCCACGGGCATCACGCACCGGTCCACCGACACCACGCAACCGGTCATATGCACCAAGGTTACGGCTACCGTGTTGGATACGGAGCGATGGCCGGTAGCGTCTATGACCGACATTTTGGCCCTGGCTATTATCGATACGCCGAACATGGCCATGTTCGCTTCCCTTACTACAGCTACCGACGTCCGTGGTACTTCCAAGGTCCGCCTGTCTTCAATCGAGACACAAACTTCGCCTGGTAAACGACGGACAGGACGGCCGTTCGCCGGACGCTGTAAACTGTTATTTGGAATCTCATTGGGGAGCTGCACCCGTAGTTACGGAGGCGGCTCCCCTTTTTTGTGTATTTTTCAATCGATTCCAGGTCAGCCGAATTGCCTTGCCGATGGGCCAGGGGGCGTAAAGCAAAGCATGACAATCGATTAAGTCAACCTATTTTCACTAATCGGACCGCCGCCAAATTCGGACAAATAGCAAGATGACAATCAATTCTCACGATTGTCATAACCGATATAGATAAAACCACGCGCAAGGTGGTCTGCGCCGCACGTGGGGTCATGAAACTCGAAAAGTCAGCATCAATCGATTCCGCACACGGCACAATTGCCCGAAAGACCCATGAGAAAGCGCAAGGAATGCGAGAGCCGCGTACCGCGGTTCATTCTTGGTCGATGCGGGCGGTGCCGATTCGACACGCCGGGAGTCAATAGGAGCAACCACGGATGTTGAGATCTCCGTTTGAATCGCTGAAGTCTATTGGGAGTGCGGCCAAAAAACCGTTCGCATGCCTCGCCATCTTCGCCGCCATGGTTCTCGGCACGGTATCCGATTTGGCGGCTCAAAATGCCGTGCAAGCACCGTACATCGCACAGGGCGGGCAGTATCGAATTCAGCAAGTTCAAAGCATGCAACCTTCACCGCCCGGAACACCGGTTCGAAGGCCGTTGCACCATTTGATCGATAGTATGCCCTCGATTCAGGAAGACCTCGAAGTCATCCACCATCGCAGTCAATTGATTCGCACGACGTCTGGCGTGGTACGGACGGCTGTGGCCGATCCTTCGATCGTTCAAATCGTTCACTACAGCCCCGACGAAATCGCAGTTCTCGGACTCGACATTGGTTCGACAACTCTCACGATCTGGTTTGAAAACGAGCGCGATCCGCTGATTTATCTCGTCAACGTCATCCGCGATCCCAGCATTGAGGAGCGTCGGCGCATTGATTACGGAAAGCTCGAACGTAAGCTGGCTGTTCTCTTCCCCGACAGCAAGGTTTACCTCATCCCGCTTTCGGGGAAAATCATCGTCAAGGGACAAGCCCGCGACAGCGAAGAAGCCGCCCAAATCCTGCAGATTATTCGGGGCGAATTCATCAATCAGTACGGCAGCCTCGGTGGTCCGCAGCCCGATCAACCGGCCGGGGTCGATACCCCGTACAACAATCTGGATTTGGTATCCCAGTTTATTGTCAACATGTTGGACGTGCCGGGCGAAAAGCAGGTGATGCTACACGTGCGAATCGCTGAACTCAATCGGGCCCAGCTCCGACAGATGGGCTTCGACATCAACGTGTTGTTTGACGGCGGCCGTCATGCCGTTAACGCGCTGGCTGGTGGAATTCCGGCGACGCTCAGCGGTATTTTCGAGAACGGTGAAGTTAACGTTCTACTGAACTGGCTGCGGTCGAATGGCTCGGCACAGATTCTCACCGAACCGACCGTAACGGTGCTCAGCGGGCATAGCGCAAGCTTTCTTTCGGGTGGCGAATTTCCCGTTCCGACAATTGTGGGCGTCGGGGGCGCCCAAGCGTCAACGACAACTTTCCGCGGATTCGGCACATCGCTGGTCGTCACGCCAACGGTCATGGATAAAGACAATATTCGCATGCAGATCATTCCCGAATTCAGTGCGATTAATAGCGCTAACGGGAACAACGGCATTCAAGGTTTGGACTCCCGCCGTGTGCAAACCACGGTGGAACTTCGCGAAGGCCAAACGATTGCGATTGCCGGTTTGATTTCGCATCAAACGAGTACAGAAAACACCGGCATCCCGTTCTTGGGCGAATTACCGTTCATCGGCCCAATTCTGTTTAACGCCAAACGTGCGACTCAGGACGAATCTGAGTTGTTGGTGTTGGTCACACCAGAATTGGTGCGACCGATGGATGCCGACGAAGTTCCGCCGGTTCCCGGATTCTACGTCACGCACCCCAACAACACCGAACTGTACAAATACGGCATGATCGAAGGCGTTCCGGACGAACGCGTCTATCAGTTGGCACCGTACGGCAGTGGATCGGGTGTGGGAATGGACGTCGGATATCGGTTGTTCAACCCGGCCCCAGCCTCTCCCATGTATTCTCCTGTGCCGAACAATGCCTACGGCAACCAACAATACGGTGCCGGCATGGCTGATCCGAACTCCATGCCTCCAACCGGGGCACCGCAAACGATTCCGCAACGCTCCGGATCGGGAACCAACTATCCGCCGACGCAGGTTTCACCCGGACCGCAACCCCATAACGGTCTGCCGACGTTAGTACCGCCAAACCAAACCCGGCCGACACCACTCCCGCAGAATACCGCACCTTCGATACCGCCAATTCCCGATGCAGCTGCCCGATCGGCATTGCCCGCCCAGTTTCCCTCCTCAGGGCTGACACCGGTCAATTACGAAGGCGAGTCGCAAGGGTTTTCTTTAAGAAAACTGCTGCCTTTGCCGTCGCGAAACGCAACGCATGCAAATTATCCCGGTACTTCCGGCTATGGTCGGTCAGTTGGCAATCGTTGGGCAAACCACGAGTTGTTTTCGAGATAGCAAGAACGTCCTGTCCGATAGAACTGACAACAGGCGCATGATTGTCGCCTGCCGAAACTTCCAACCCGACTTTCGCAACCAAGCCCGTTTCTTACGCGTTGTGCGGGATGAGGATTACCATGACCCTTCTGAAAATTCGCTACTTCACGTTGATGGGCCTGTTGGCTTTGACCATCACGACGAGTGGCTGCCGAAACTGTTTCTTCAAGCGATCTGACTATTGTGGCGTCGATCAATCCTGCACAACCTGTGGGGATCAATCGTGTGGGACGTGCGGCGACTGCTGCGAGACGGATTGCTGCCCGCTAAAATGCAAGAACTGGTTCGTCAAAGATCCTTGCAAACCGTGCATCTTTAAACGGCCTTCGCTGGCGATTCCCGAAACGTATCCGCTGGGAAGCGTCGTCCGAGCGCACTACCACACCCAGCAAGCCAACGGCGAAGCAGCCGACTTCATTCTGCATCGGCACGAATTCGTCGGATCGACCGCCGAGTTGACTCCCTACGGCCGAGACCACATTGTCGAAATCGCCGCTCGTATGCGGAGTGCGCCGTTCCCGGTCATCGTCGAAAGGTCCGAACACAATGCCGACCCCGAACTCGACCAACATCGCCGAGACATCGTCGCCCAAGTGCTAACCGACTTCGGCAACCCCGATGCTCAGCAGCGGACGTTTGTTTCGCAGTCGTACGGCCGGCACCTGAATTCGCGTGAAGCAGAAAACGATTACTACCAATTCATCTTCTCTCGTGGCTTTGGCGTAGGCGGCGGATTCGGCAACCTCGGCGGAACCAACACCAACATCGGCGGATTCGGCGGAGGGGGAGGATTTGGATTCGGCGGATTTTAGATCGGCTGAAACGGATTCATAACGACTCATCGATTTGTTATTATCATTCGCACGGTTGGGTTTCGATCCAACCGTGCTTTTTTTGTTGTGTGACGGCAGTTCCTGGAATTCCGTTCGGATTGCGCATTGAATCAACGGTCACTCTGTGGAATCGCTTTTCATTTCTTGATCGATCACAAACTTTGGCACCGGATCCTGGTTTTGCCCGGATCGGCGTGCCGTGTTGCTTTGCCATTTGAAAACTGAAAACGAAAAACATGCCCGCCTCGAACCAACCACAGCCAAAAAGTGCCGCCCCCGCATTTCATCTGCCTGCCTATCCGGAGGGGAAAATTCGCCTCAGCCAATTCAAAGGCGAGAAAAACGTTGTGTTGTATTTCTACCCGCGTGACGATACGCCGGGTTGCACTGCCGAATCGTGCGATTTTCGCGATCAATGGCCGGCCCTTAAGAAGGCCGACACGATCGTACTCGGTGTCAGCAAGGACACCGTCGAATCGCACGAGAAGTTCGCGACGAAGTACTCGTTGCCGTTTCCGTTACTGGCCGATGTCGACCACAAAGTTTGCGAAAAGTATGGCGTGTGGGTCGAAAAGTCGAATTACGGTCGCAAATACATGGGAATCGAACGCACCACGTTTTTGATCAACAAGAAGGGCCGCGTCGTGAAGGTCTGGCCAAAGGTGAAAGTCAAAGGCCACGTCGCCGAGGTTGCGGCCGCCATTGATGAGTTGGAATAGCGGGAGTTGGCCGCCTACCCGATCTGGCGAATCATTTTGGCCAACCGCATAAGCCCCAAAACGACCGCGGCCACCAATGCCGACGAAATGAGAATCACCAAATAGTAGCTAAAGCGGCCGTTCTTCATTCTCGCTCGCAGCCAGACCCCTCATGAAACAGCGTCCGATTGATTCGGATCGTTCCTATGTTAAAGGAAACCCGAAACGTAAGTGAGGGACGAAGCGGAATCGGCGTCCGTGACGGCTCGGTTTGGGAACCACTCCCTCAACGACTAGAGCATTTCGAAATTGAGCTAGCGACTTTCGCGTTGTTTTCGACGCACTTCACTGTCGGCTAGGCGCTACAGTATAGCGAGACGGAGTCTAAGAGCGTTTTCGAAAACTTGTAACCGTCCTGCCTCGCGGTTACCCGGTATTTGCCGTGTCAAAATCGAACTTCGCGGGCATAGGAAAGAGCAACCTGCTCTAGTCAGCAGCCACGTTGGAATTCGCATTTTGACCGGCCCACTCTTGCAGGGCACGAACACGATACTCGGGATTCTGAACCATCGCCTCTAAGGCTCGAACGACTGCCAGACATCCGGGAAGCGTTGTCACGCAAGGAACACCTTGACCAACAGCGGCTGCGCGAATGCGACCTTCGTCTGTCCGGGCTCCTTTGCCGCTCGGTGTATTGAAGATGAACTGTACATCGCCATTCGCCAAAAAGTCGAGCAGGTTGGGGCGTCCTTCCTGCAGCTTCTTGATCGCCTGTACTTCCACTCCGGCTTGCTGTAGTTCGCGGGCTGTTCCCGACGTCGCGAGAATCTTAAACCCCAATTGCTGCATCTGGCGCGCCGGTTCGGTCATCTTCTCTTTATGGCCGGGGGCCAGGCTAATGAAGACCGTTCCCGAATCGGGAAGCAAATTTCCAGCCGCTTCCTGGCTTTTGGCAAACGCGACCTGAAACTGTTCGTCGATCCCCATTACTTCGCCGGTCGATCGCATTTCCGGACCGAGAATGATATCGACCCCTTGAAAACGCGAAAATGGGAAGACGCTTTCTTTAACCGACGTATGCGTCGGCCAGATTTCCTCGGTCACTCCCTGATCACGCAGCGAAACGCCCGCCATAATTTTCGCGGCAATCCGCGCCAAAGGAAGACCGGTGGCTTTGGAAACAAACGGCGAAGTACGACTGGCACGCGGATTGACTTCCAGAATGTAAACGATGTGCTCGCCGTCAACCGATTTCACCGCGAATTGAATATTCATCAGCCCGCGAACTTCCAACGCATCGGCCAATTTATAGGTCGCCTGCTTAATCTCTTCGACGACAGAATCGGGTAACGAGAAAGGAGGCAGCGCACAGGCCGAATCGCCCGAGTGCACACCTGCTTCTTCGATGTGTTCCATCACACCGCCAACCAGCGTCAACTCGCCATCCGAAAGAGCATCGACATCGACTTCGATGGCGTCTTCCAAAAATTGGTCGATCAACACGGGATGGTCGGGCGAAGCTTCGACCGCCTCGTTCATATAGCGAACGAGCGAAGGTTCGTCGTAGCACAATTCCATCGCGCGGCCGCCTAACACATAACTGGGGCGCACGAGAATGGGATAACCGATTCGATTTGCAACATGGCGTGCCCCCTCGATATCGGTTGCGATTCCGTTCGGCGGTTGCCTCAAACCGAGCTTATTCAAAATCGCTTGAAATCGCTCGCGATCTTCGGCCGCGTCGATCATGTCGGGGGAAGTACCGATGATTTTCACTCCGGCCGCTTCGAGCCCCCGCGCCAGATTTAGCGGTGTCTGCCCGCCAAACTGCACGATGACCCCGTCCGGGTCCAATCGATCGCAAATGTTGAGCACATCTTCGGTGGTCAGCGGCTCGAAGAACAACAGATCGGAAGTATCGTAGTCGGTTGAGACGGTCTCTGGGTTCGAATTGACCATGATGCTTTCGATACCCAAATCACTCAACGCGAATGCAGCCTGACAGCAACAGTAGTCGAATTCGATTCCCTGGCCGATCCGGTTGGGGCCGCCTCCCAAAATCATAATGCGCTTTTTACCGGGCGTCGGTGCCGGAGTCTCGTCCTCTTCTTCGTAGGTCGAGTAGTAATACGGTGTGTAGGCTTCGAACTCGGCGGCACAGGTGTCGACTTGTTTAAATGTCGCTTGAATGCCGCGCTGCTTACGTTGCCGGCGGACTTCCAACTCCGACGCGTCCCACCAACCGGCCAACTGTTGATCGGAAAAGCCGTTTTGCTTCGCCTGCCTCAACAATTCCGACGAGGCATCTTCAATACGGTTGACAGCACGAAGTTCGTCTTCCAATTCGACAATTTGCCGAATGTTGTTGAGGAACCACGGATCGATATCGGTCAGGCTGTGAATTTTTTCGACCGTCATTCCCGATTTTAAAGCGTAGCGTATGTAGAATATCCGCTGATCGTTGGGCGTCGAAAGCATCGGCCGGATTTGATCGGGCGTCGGCTGCCTGGACGTGCCCCACAAATCTTTCTTGCCGCCTCCCAGTCCGAAATGGCCGATTTCCAGGCCACGTAAGGCCTTTTGCAGCGATTCTTTAAACGTGCGACCGATTGCCATCGTTTCGCCGACCGATTTCATTTGCACGGTGAGCACCGGATCGGCTTCGGGAAACTTTTCAAACGTCCAACGGGGAATCTTCGTCACGACGTAATCGATGGTCGGTTCGAAGCAAGCCATCGTTTCCCGCGTAATGTCGTTGGGGATTTCGTCGAGACGGTAACCGACGGCGAGTTTGGCGGCAATTTTAGCAATGGGAAAACCGGTCGCCTTGGAAGCTAGCGCACTCGATCGGCTGACGCGCGGGTTCATTTCGATAATGACCATGCGACCATTCTCCGGATTGATCGCAAACTGCACATTTGAACCACCGGTTTCGACCCCGATCTCCCGCATGCAGGCGATCGTGGCGTCCCGCATCCGCTGGTATTCCTTGTCGGTCAATGTTTGGGCCGGTGCAACGGTAATCGAATCGCCGGTATGCACTCCCATCGGGTCGAGGTTTTCGATAGCACAAATGATGACGACGTTGTCGGCCACGTCGCGCATCACTTCCATCTCGAATTCTTTCCAACCGATAACAGATTCTTCCAGTAGAACCTCGTTCACCGGGGAGAGCGTCAATCCTTTGCGGACCTTATCCTCGAATTCCTGTCGGTTGTAGGCAATCCCGCCTCCGGAACCACCCAGCGTATAGCTGGGCCGAATCACCATCGGGACGCCGATTTCGTCCAAAGCCTCACGGGCCTCTTCCATGGTGCGCACGGTACGGCTCACAGGGACGTCGAGGCCAATGCTGACCATCGCCTGTTTGAACGATTCCCGTTCCTCGGCCTTGGCGATGACATGTTCGTTCGCACCGATCAACTCGCAATTGAGTTGAGACAGGATTCCTCGCCGCGCCAGATCCATGGCGGTATTCAAACCGGTTTGGCCGCCCAGCGTCGGCAACAACGCATCGGGGCGTTCCTGCTCGATGATCTTTTGTACGTACTGCCAGGTGATCGGTTCGATATAGGTACGATCGGCGGTATCCGGATCGGTCATGATGGTCGCCGGATTGGAATTTACCAATACGACCTCATAACCTTCGTCACGCAGGGCTTTGCAGGCCTGCGTTCCGGAGTAGTCGAATTCGCACGCCTGCCCGATGACAATCGGGCCGGAACCGATGATCAGAATCTTTTTCAGGTCGTCGCGTCGTGGCACAAGTTCTCTATCGCAAATCAGTTATGGTTGTGGCGGAAAGATTTGCCTGCCTTGTGCCGACCCGCGAAATTCGAGCGATTTCCGACTCCGCTCAGCACGCAACGCGCAAATCTTCTCAAAAGTAACAAGACATTCGCGATTATCAAGTTTGCGGCGGGGGAGAATCGGGCTTCGGACGATATTCGCAATTTCTCAGTCGACTTCCGGTCAAGAAATTCCGAACCGACCGGCTGACAGAGGTTGACCGTTCGATATACTGAATTGTCGCAAACGCTCGTTATTGCAGCACCAAGCCGGCAGCCCGACGACTTCTGTTCGCAGTTCGCCATGTAACGGGTTTTTGCCCCAGCTTTGATTGACCAACTCTGAATGAAAGTAGATTGATCGATGCCCATTCGGCGATTGCTGATTGTCACTGTGCTTGCTTGTAGTGTCATCGGTGGCTGGAAATCGACCCAGTCGCGATCGGATTCGAAAACAGCGACGAACGGCTTAATCGATTTTGAGTTGGCAACGCGCCCGCAGCATTCATTTGTCTCTACGGACGAGTCCCCTCAGACAGTGCAGCTTGCGCAGGCTCAATCGAGTGCCTCGGAACCAGGCTGGGGACATTTGCGCGGTCGTCTTGTTTTCGACGGACCGGCTCCCGAGCCACAGAAATTGGAACTCAACAAGGACATCGAATTCTGTTCCAAGCACCCGCCGGTTGATGAATCGCTGGTGGTCAACGCAGAGAACCAAGGTTTGGCCAATGCTGTTCTGTGGCTACAAACGGGGCGCTCCAGTAA
The DNA here is from genome assembly GCA_028284485.1 of Planctomycetaceae bacterium. Classification (GTDB taxonomy): domain Bacteria; phylum Planctomycetota; class Planctomycetia; order Planctomycetales; family Planctomycetaceae; genus JANQRQ01. Next base: position 56,976 of record JANQRQ010000055.1, read on the forward strand.
TACTCCCGTGCACGCTTCTTACCAGAAAGCGGCTGAAGAAAACGTCACATTGAAAAACGAGCATTGCCGATTTGATCCCCACGTGTGCATCGTGCGGACTTCCCAAACGTTGGTTATTGGCAATGCCGACGCCGTCGGGCACAATACGGCTGCCAATTTACTACGGAATTTTCCGTTCAACGCCGTGACCGGACCCGATGCAAACGTCGAACAAAAGTTTGGCATGCCGGAACGCAAGCCGGCCAAAGTGCAATGCTCGATTCATCCCTGGATGACAGCGTGGCTGGTGGTGACCGATCATCCGTATGTCGCGGTCACCGATGAAAACGGAGGATTTGAGATCCGCAATCTGCCGGCCGGCGAGCATACCTTTCAAATCTGGCACGAATCTGCTGAGGTGTTCGACAAGGTCACCCGCGACGGAAAACCGGTGGAACTCGATCGTGGGCAATTGACCGTGACAATTGATTCGGGCGTCACCAAACTGGGCGAGTTACGGGTATCCCCGGCGATTTTCGAATGAGGTGGACTTTTCTGTAGCACAACGACAGGCGTGGATCGCGAATAGTGGTCCTCTTGGCCGAAGGCCATATTTTAAGGGCTGAAGGCCCAGGACGCCCAATGCCGGTGGTGTTAACCACCCGTGCCCGTGCCCGAGCCAGCACAAGGCCTGACAGGCCGACACATGGACTAGAAATGTGCCAGCCCTTCGGGCTTGTGTAGGAGCCACACTCTTCACCGGGGCTTGACAGCCCCGGCAAAGGATATGCCGACCCGTCGGGTCTTCAGCAACTGGCCATTGACTCGTTCTCAGGCTCCCGCCTGGGAACGCACTGGTCACGAGGCTCTGGCCTCGTTCCAATGGATTCCCGCCTCCGCGGGAATGACGTGCTGTGGGGCTCTATCTCCAGAGGTCTTCACCTCTCCCGCTGACTACCGACTCCGACACCGTACTCCCCTCTCCCGCCGGGAGAGGGTGGCCGAAGGCCGGGTGAGGGGATCTACTCGTTCCGATCAATTCTCGGGAGTCACTTACAATGTGGCGGCTATGGATTCCCGCCTCCGCGGGAATGACTGACTGTAAGCACTCATGATCCAGTTCACAGTTCAATCCTGCGGCGGGTCGATTCCGAAGTCTTGAATCGTCAGCAATGTGCGGAACGGCAGATCGCGTTCAGCGAAGTTGGCAGCGCCCCCTTCCATGCGGTCGACAATGCCGACCACTTGCACCACTTTGCAGCCGTACTCCTGAATCCGCTCGACCGCTTGTATCGAACTCCCACCGGTTGTCACGACATCGTCAATGACCACGACGCGCTGCCCCGGTTCGACAGGGCCTTCGATGTAACGATTCGTGCCATGCCCTTTCGCCTCTTTGCGAACCATGCAACCGATGAGCGAGCGATCTTGGGCGGCAGCCACCGTGAGGACGCCGCCAATGATCGGATCGGCTCCGATGGACATTCCGCCAATCGCATCGAACTCCACATCAGAAAGTAATTCCAGCAATCCTTCGGAAATCAGCTTCAGGCCCTGCGAATGCAGCGTGACCTGCTTGCCGTCGAGGTAATAGGTCGATTTGCGGCCCGAAACCAGCGTGAAGTCGCCGAATTTCAAAGCGCGTTCGTGAAACAGGTCAATCAATTGCTGGCGGTCGTACATGACGAACTTTCCATTGGCGCGCACCGGCAGAGACCAAAGACTTCTACGGTGCGCGAGGCATCGATGAGAGGTTTGCAGCACCAATCGGGCTTGAGTTCCGACTCGAAACTCCCTGCCGAAGAGGCGGCCCGATCATCTTAGCGAACCGCTCATCGCGTGCAAACAGACTGCAACTTTTAGCGCCGAATGATCACTTCAGAGCCGTTTTGCAGCATGTCGTACACTTCGGCGACGTCTTGGTTGTTCATGCGGATGCAGCCCCGCGATTCGGCACGTCCGATCGACTGCGGTTCGATCGTTCCATGAATGCCGAAGCTGTCGCCGATGTCGATCCAATGTTCCCCAAGGGGATTGCTGGGGTCGTCAGCCGCAATCACGCGGCCTTGGGGATCGGTGTACTGGGGATTAAACACTTTGTTGCGAACCACAAACTTGCCAATCGGGCTGGCACCGTCTTTGCCGATGCCGACGGCATATCGTTTGACGAAGTAGCCATGGGCGTGAAGCGTCAATTCGTAATCACTCAGATCGACGAACGCATGAAACGGCCCCTTAATGACCTTCAGCTTTTGTCCGGCACGTATGCGTTGCGCGTCAACACGATTGAGCTTGGCCAGATACTCCCACGGAACGTGATATTGCTGAGCAATCAACCGCAGCTGATCGCCGGGCTGAATTTCGTGCGGAGCCATGTAATGCGGCTGCGGCGAGAAGTAAATCAGGTTCGACGTCATTGTAATTCGCTGCTCGATCTCAGGACGCATTTCGGGACGCTTCCAGTAAATCGTCGAGAGCATGCGATGAGCGGCAATATCCTCACCGGCATCCAATAACCGGTCGATTTCGATCAACTCCGGGTCATTACTGGGACGGCGGATCGGTTCCAATTCGCTGGACGGTGCGCCGGGCAGTTCGCTGCTCCCAACGCCGGTGTCGATCAATTGGGTAACTTCGCTTGATGTTTGCTGAATCGGCTGCAGGGAGTTCGCGTTGTCGATGGCAACGTCGGCGGCAATGACATTCGCGGATGGATCAGACGCCGTGTTCGGAAACTCGGGCGGTAACAAGTTGACCTCGCCGGGAGCGGCTGTCTGCAGACCTTGGCGGCTTCCTTCCGACGCCACGGCCGGCTCGAGCAACAGCTCGTCAAATTCTTCCCGAACATCCGGCTCGTTCTGTAATTCGAAAATATCGCTGTCGTAGATCTCTGACTGCTGACTATTCGCAATACGCAACGTGCCCGGTTCTTGCAAATCCGGCAAGTCGACATGACCGACGTCAGCGAGACGACCGCTTTCCGCCTCTCCAATTTCGAATGGAAGCCAATGCAGCTTCCAGGCGGCGACGAGTCCACAAGCCACGATGAAACAGATTCCGATGATCGGGCGGTGCAGCGCACGTCTGCGAAAATCATGTCGAAGCATGAGGTCCATCCTTGAACCATCAGGCAGTGCTTTCCAAGGCAATAGCCGTCGACGAACTGACGCTCCGACTGTCGCCTGGTTTGCGACCACCAAGTTGTGGGGCCGGGCGTTATAACAAAGACAAGAATCGAGGGCTACTTCAATCCGATCGCCGTTCCACACGCCCAGCGAGCGCTCGAATCGCGGCGGAATCTACCGAACCATTTCCTACTAAGGGAGTTGCGGAATACGGAATCGGCTCCCCCGGCCTATCCACCTTTGCCGATCCGACATGGGACCATGCACCCATGAACCACGCCGTGCGATCCCTTCGCTCATTGACTACTCATCCCTCAGCAATCTTGAGCAGAACCTTGCCGTCGCGGCCGACCGTTTCCGCTGCTTGCACGGCGTCGGTCACCTTAGCCAAAGGAAATGTTTGACCCACTTCGGCCGTTAGAACGCCCGCACGAATCAGTTTTTTCACGTTACCGACAATCGATAGCTTCCCCGACAATTTCTGCTCGGCCATATAGCGCGCCAGCCAAAACCCTTCAACGGAATTCCCAGGCGTCATCAAGGCACGTGGCGAGAATGAAACCGGTTCGCTCGAAAGCGTTCCATACAGCAAGAGCCGGCCCTCCGGCCCTAAACAGGTCACCACAGAACCGGCCACCGCACCACCGACCGGGTCGATCGCAAATCGAACACCGGGCTGACCGGTCTGCCTTTCCAGCTGCTCGCCCAACTCATCAGCACTGCTTTGCTGCGGATCGAATACAATCACCGCATCGGCTCCCAAGCCCTCGAGTTCTTCAGCCTGCTCAGCACGTCGAACGACGTTAACAGTGCGGAAACCAAAGTGCTTTCCCAACCGGATGACCATGCGTCCTAGGGCCGAGCCGGCAGCCGTTTGCAGCAGCCATGCGCCACGTGGCACCTTGAGCACTCGTTGCGTCATAATGTAGGCGGTCGCCGGATTCACGAAGAACATCGCCGACTGTTCCACCGAGAACTCCGCTGGCACAGGAACGGCCTGCTTGGCGGGAACGCATGTCGATTCGGTCCAATTTCCGGTTTCCCCATTGAGGACGGCCACACGTCGGCCGACAATCAATTTGCCGAGTAAACCGCCGCCACTCTCTTCAACGACTCCCACTCCCTCGAATCCGGGGGTTGCGGGGAGTTGCGGTTTCTTGCCATACACGCCCCGAATGTACATCAAGTCGGACGGATTGACGGGGCTGGCGAGCATCCGCACGCGCACTTCACCCGGCTGCGGTTTCTGCGCGTCGCGGTCCTCGACCCGCAACACGTCGGCCGGCTCACCACATTCATGAAAAACGACTGATTGCATGGTATTTCTACCGCTCCCGTTCATCGCACATCGAGGGCCCTCGAAATCATGAAGATTTCGAATTTGAATCGGTTTTTCCGCCGATCGGGCGTCAATTCGCATCCGATCTTGCGTGATTAGTACATCCGAAGATAATCACACTGCGGACGGACCGCAAAGCGGGAGACCCCAAATTCGGGCAAAGCATTGAACGGAGCGAGTTTTGAAGACTGTTCTCGTCACGGGAGGGGCCGGGTTTATCGGCGGATGTTTCGTCCGGCAAACGATGGCCGAAGGCAGCACACGGCTTGTCAATCTCGACAAGTTGACCTATGCCGGTAATCTCGATTCCCTGGCCGACGTCGCCGACAATCCCGATCACATTTTCGTCAAAGGGGACATCGCCGACCGCAATCTGGTTGCCCACCTTCTGGAGGAACATCGACCCTCGGCGATTGTGAATTTCGCAGCCGAGTCGCACGTTGACCGGTCCATCGACAGCCCACTGGAATTTGTGGAGACGAACGTCGTCGGAACTTGTCAGTTGCTCGCTCAGGCGCGTGCCTATTGGGAAAACCTCTCAGACAGCGCTCGCGAAGATTTTCGATTTCTGCACGTTTCGACCGATGAAGTTTACGGCTCGCTGGGCGATACCGGAAAGTTCACCGAGGAAACCCCGTACGCTCCGAATTCGCCTTACTCAGCCTCGAAGGCCTCATCCGACCATTTTGTGCGGGCCTATCAACACACATTCGGGCTACCGACCCTCATCACCAACTGTTCGAACAATTACGGTCCGAATCAATTCCCCGAAAAGCTCATCCCGCTGATGATTCTCAACGCCGTCGAAGAAAAACCGCTGCCGGTTTACGGCGATGGCAGCAATGTTCGCGACTGGCTGTTCGTCGAGGACCACTGCACCGCCATCCAAACGGTGTTGGACAACGGCACACCAGGAGAGGTGTATAACATTGGCGGCGACTCGGAAGTTTCGAATTTGGAGGTCGTGCACGCCGTGTGCGAAATCGTCGATCGATTGCGCCCCGACTTACCGCATTGTCCGACGTCGTCTCTTATCGAATTTGTGAAGGACCGACCCGGCCACGACTTCCGCTACGCGATCGACGCTGGAAAGATTCAGCAGCAACTCGGTTGGAGCCCCCGGCAGAATTTCAAAACGGGATTGGAACTGACCGTCCGTTGGTATCTCGAGAATCCCGTGTGGGTCCAACGTGTGACCAGCGGCGTTTACCAGCGGGAGCGCTTGGGACTCGCCACCGCCGACAGCACCACAGTCAGCAGCAGGAAGCCGGCCTGACATGACGCAATTTCAAAAAGGGATCATCCTCGCGGGCGGATCGGGCACGCGGTTGTATCCCATGACTCGCTCGGTCAGCAAGCAACTCTTACCGGTGTACGACAAGCCGATGGTTTACTATCCGCTGTCGACCCTCATGCTGGCGGGCATCCGCAACGTGTTGATCATTTCCACCCCCGAAGACCTCGCCAATTACGAACGCTTGCTCGGCAACGGTAGCCAGGTGGGGATCTCCATTTCGTACGCCGAACAGCCGCGCCCCGAAGGACTCGCGCAGGCATTTTTGATCGGCCGGGAATTCATTGGCGACGATCATGTAGCGTTGGTGTTGGGCGACAACATTTTTTACGGACAGGGATTTCAGAAAATGCTCCGGCGATCGGCGAGCCGCCAAGAGGGTGCCACCGTATTCGCCTATCCGGTCAAGGATCCGCAGCGTTACGGCGTCGTCGCCTTTAACAGCGATGGCGTCGCGACGTCGCTCGAAGAAAAGCCAAAGGAGCCAAAGTCGAATCTGGCAGTCACCGGCCTGTATTTTTACGACAACAGCGTCGTCGATATTGCCGCCAATTTGAAACCGTCGCCGCGTGGCGAGTTGGAAATCACCGACGTCAACCGCGTCTATCTCGAGCAAGGCAAACTGACGGTCGAGCGGTTCACGCGTGGATTCTCCTGGCTCGATACCGGCACGCCAGAATCGTTAATTCAAGCCGCCAGCTTCATCGCCACCATCGAACAGCGTCAAGGCCTGAAAATTGCCTGTATCGAAGAGATCGCCTTTCGCAACGGATTCATCGACGAAGCGCAGTTGCGCGAAACAGCAGAGGCCCTCAATAATTCTTATGGAGAGTACCTGCTCGAGCTGATTCAGCACGCCAAGCGCGGAACTCTATGATGGCCTCTTAAGCCTCGCCCGGCCTGTATGGAAACTCCCCTTCGTATTGACGACAACCGATGAAACAACGTTGGACATGGACGGTCTTGGCGGTGGCGTTAGGAACAACCGCTGGAATCTGGCTGAAAAACAACCTTCGTCGAGCAGCCCCTCCGGCCGAGCTGAAAATTGAAACGGCCTGGGAATCGTTGCCCGAATCGACAACGATTCGGGTCAATCTCACCGGATCGCCGCGACGTGAGATCGATCTGTCAGTGGATGGTCCATACAAAATCCAACCAGTCGGATCTCCAACCATTCTCGGTAAGGGAGACCGTCTCCCCAATACGACAGCCCGCGCGTCGGATGCGGGCATTCAAATTGGCGACAGCGAGTATACGGTATCTCGTTTGGAAATCGTTCCGGAGAAATCCCCCGCGATTTGGATCAATCGTCACCAGTATCGTGGCACAGTTCGTTTATTTCGCCGGCCCAATGGCAGATTGATTGCGGTCAACGTCCTGCCGGTCGAACATTACCTGGCCAGTGTGGTTGACAGCGAAATGCCGGCCAGCTTCCCACCGGCGGCACGTCGCGCTCAGGCGGTGGTCGCTCGAACGTACGCCTACTATCAAATGCTAGCCGCCCGTGATCATCCTCGCTTCGATTTGTACGGCTCGTCCCGCAGTCAGGAGTACCTCGGCTTTCAATACTACACGTCGAGCAATCGCCGCTGGGCCGGAGAAAGCCGCAACAGCCGGCAAATCGTCGCCGACACACACAACATGGTGGCGACCTACCAGGGTCGGTTGTTCTGCACGTACTACTCGGCCGTTTGCGGCGGGCGAACGACATTCGGTCCGTTGATTTTCAGCGACGCCGCTCCGCCCTTGCGCAGCGTCCCCTGCCAATGGTGCTCGGCCGCGACCCGATACCGCTGGACGAAATCGATCAGCCTCGAGCGGCTTTCGGCCAATTTGCAGCAATACCTCCAACGGCAACGCAAATCGTTCGGATCGCTGGCATCAATCAGCAGCAAAATGGGTCAAGGGGATTCTGCCAGTGTGGTCAATGTCGGGGACGGCAGACGCGACTATCAGATTAATTCGACGGAATTCCGTCAGGCGGTCGCGGCGATCCTACCAAGCGCGAGCTTTGCCGTTCGCATAGTCGGCGATACAGTGCAGTTTGACGGGCGCGGTCACGGTCATGGCGTCGGGATGTGCCAATGGGGTGCTCGCGGTCTGGGAGAAGCGGACCGCAGCTTTCGGGATATTTTGCGGTTCTACTATCCCGGAGCGGAAATCGTGGTTTTGAAGCCGCGGAGCGAATAATTCCACCGTGTCCGTTCGGGTGCCACTGCTGGCTGGCCCCAGGTTGCCGGGCGATTCCGTTCGGGTGCCACTGCTGGCTCGCCCAGCAGTGCCTCGTCGACTCTTGTTTTGACAATTTTCCTGTATTTTCAGCGAAGGAAATCGAGTGACGTCCTGGTCCAGGCCGGCGGAGACCCTTGTCAGTTTTTTGGCGATTGAATAGACTTCTGCGCTGGATGATTGGAACAGAGAATTCGGCCCTGGCCCTACGCACGAGAGCGTCCGTCGAGGCAGCAATATTCTGGAAACATCGTCCTGATTACCCGGTGGTGTAATTGGCAACACAGCAGGTTTTGGTCCTGCCATTCTAGGTTCGAGTCCTAGCCGGGTAACTTTCGATAACAGGTCGCAGGTCAACTGGCCCGCGACCGGTTTTTATGCGCAGTCGCCGAGAATGTGGCGAACAGGCGGCCTCGTACCGTCCTGACGGTAGATCACAGCTGACCAACCGATCACATCTTGCAACTGATCCGGTATAGCAGCCGTTCTTCTGCGGGGCAGGATGCAGGTTGACCCGGCGTTGCCGAATGCAATGTCGACGAGTTATCCCACACCACGAGGTCGCCCACTTCGTAGCGGTGCTGATAGACAAACTGCGGCTGTGTGGCATGCGCCTTTAACTCGTTGAGCAACTCCAAAGCCTCGTCGTCCGGCATATCGACGATGCCGAACGAACTCCCCGCGACCGCATACAGCGCGGGTCTGCCGGTCACGGGATGGGGGCGCACGATCGGGTGATATACATTTTTGACTTGTTCTTTTTGCTGGTCGGTCAGCGGCTGCGCGGCAGTCGCCGAGGCTTCACCGGCATCATCACGATTACCGTAGTGATGCAGGACGTTGAGATCGGAGATGCGTTGTCGCATCCCTTCCGAAAGTGCGTCGTACGCCCGGAACATATTGGCAAACAGCGTTTCTCCGCCGGTCTGTGGTGCCTTAACCGAGTAGACGACCGTCGCCAACGCCGGTTCTGCTTCGTAGGACATATCGGTGTGCCAATAGGCGGCACCGTCGTAGATACCGATCGGTTCGCCGTTCTCCACGATATTCGACAGCAGCAGAATCGACGGAAACCCGGACATGCGGAGTTGGCTGACAATGTGCGGCTGCGGTCGGCCGAAATAACCAGCCACCCGATCGAACTGTTCAGGGGTCAGCGACTGCCCGCGAAGAACTAGCACGCCATGCTTAAAAAGCGCTTCCCGCAGCTCGTCGACCGATTCCTTGGGCAACGGCGCCGACAAATCGACACCAGCAACTTCCGCCCCAAGCGGCGCCTCAAAGGCTTGCACTTGTACTGTCATAGAGTCACTCGACGACTGGCACTCGTCTTTCGTGTCATGCGATCTCGTAGAATTCTGCACTGCTGGACGAGCCAGCAGTGGCACCCGGCGCCGACAAGTCGACACCAGCAACTTCCGCCCCAAGCGGCGCATCGAAAGCCTGTACCTTAAGTGTCATCGAATCCCCTTAGGAGCGTTGGAGCAATCAGTGCCCGATTTTCTGTGAGCGGCAAGGCGCTAGCCGCCGGCTTTTCTCAACTCCAGGAACCGGTGGCTAGCGCCATTCCGCTCAGTTGTTTCTCGAACGGTCCCTACGAGTTTTTTCCGTCCTTCGACTCACTGTTGAGCGATCAATTCTGCACTGCTGGACGAGCCAGCAGTGGCACCCGGCGATAGCCGCCGGCTTTTCAAAGTTTCAGGAACCGGTGGCTAGCGCCATTCCGCTCAGCAACTTCTCGCCGGTGGCTAGCGCCATACCGCTTAGTTATTCCTCGATCAGTCCTTGTGAGTTTTTTCCGTCCTTCAACTCATTCTTGAGCGATCAAGTTCTCACCTCGGGACGGGCCGGCAGTGACATCCGGGCAACATCCCATGTCGACTAATCGTACAGGAATGTTGCCGTCGCAATCGTGTCGTGATCGCAAACGGCACGGACCCAGCAGGCAGAGAATGCCTCAGGAAATTCGTACTTCAGCGTCTGACCAGGATCGACGTTAAAAGCACGATAGTTGACCCACAATCCGGTGCCATCAATGTCGATCTGCAGCGTCATCGTGACCGGCTCCATTGCTTTGTGTGCGAGCATCACGGTCTTTCGATCGTAGCCGGTCATCAAGTAAGGATCCGAAGGGAGACCCGCTTGCACTGGGCTATCAAGCCATGGGCCTCCTTGACCGACCGGTTTGCCGAGTTTCCACAAGTCGTCAATCCCACCGAACCACAGTGCCGTACGTCCATCCGCATCGCGAAACACGTGACCGTCGGCGGTGGCCTCTTCGCGCACGCCGGCCAGTACCAGCAATCCATTCCAGGAACAAAAATCGGTGATCTGTTTGGAATGGCTGGAGACCGGTCGCATGCGATGCCAATCTGGGGGAGCGCCGTTCGTAATCAACGGGACTTCGTAAAACGTCCCGTGGATGTTGGCGAGATGACGTTCCGATTCGACCTCGCGAGAGGCCCTCGGCCAACCGTCGGCAAATGGCCGGTCGAATCCGCTATCTCCCTTGGGAAGCCGCAGTGTCTGATCGGCATGTCGTAATACGACCGACGCCTTGTCGACCGTAAACTCCGGCTCGACGTGAAGCAGCGTTTTGAGTGCTGCATCCGGTTCGTCAGCTTCAAACTCGAAGCCCGCTTTCGTGAATTCGAAGTAACGATCGTCGCCAGTGATCACACGCAAGTTGCGATTGCGCTTGGCAGCGTACAGCAGCGCAGCATGTGCGCGATCCTCACCCACATCAGCCAGTCCACTGAACAGGTCCTGATTCGCCGGAGTATCGCCGTCTATATACTGACCGGCCGTCTGGTGCAAAAACGCGGTCGCGATGCAATCCCGGCTCACGATAAGTCGCAGCCAGACGGCATTCAGATTGTTCGGCAAATAGTGCGCCACGTACCCATCCGCTGGGACTTCCACCGTTTCCAAATCGGTCCAGGTACTATTGCCCTGCCGGTCGACCTGCAATCGGAATCGCACCGGCCCAGTACCGGTCGCGTCGGCATCGCTCGGAACATCCATCACTGTGACAGTGGCGTCCCCAAGAGCAGTCACTTTGACATCGGCACTGCCGTTTGATTGCACAAACGCCAAATGGGGCATACCGAATGCATTGCGTTCATGGTTGACGGCATTGCCGGGGATCGAGATCGTTCCGGCCTGAAACTTGCGCGAATACACGACATCACCAAAACCTTTGCCCCACGTCATTTGGAGATTCGTTTTCTTCCAAGCGGCAGGAAGTTTTGGATTTCCACGACGATCGACTGCCAGAAAGACGGTCACCGGCCCACTCACGTCGAATTCGAATCCCGCAGCCGGCTTGTGCCAATCGCCACGCTTGACGGTTACGCGCGGCAGGCTTTGAAACTCCGCCGGCATCGAATGAATCTCGTGCAGATTTGTCGTCCGCAGCGCCTGAACGGCAACTGGCTTCTTTCGTCCAACGGCGAGATGCAATACGCGCCGATCGAATCCCGCGACCAAAAATGGATCCGAAGGCGTGTTCGCGAGTACTCGATCTTCAATCCATGGTCCGCCATATCCGCTGGCCGGCCCCCAGGTCTTGAGATCTTCATAGTCGCCGAACCATAGATTGCTTTGTGGTTGCCCGGCGAGCTTGTTGCCCTGAATGCTGGTTTCGTCGGTCGCCAATACGAGCCGACCGTTCCAGTCACAGAAGTCGGGCACGTATCGCAGATGGCTGCCAATCGGTTTGATACCGGCAGAAGTTTCTTCCGAAAACGTTGGAGGGAAATCGAAGAACATGCCATGCATGTCCATCATCCAGCGGCCACCGGAGATCTGGCGAATGCGCGGCCATTCGGTATACCAACCGTGACTCGCGTCGTTGCAATACGCCGCTTTCGGCAACAGATAGGTATGCCACCGACCCTCATCGAGCAATTTCAGACGCACACTGCGGCGATCCCAGCCGATCGCCCAGACCGGCTCGTCCCCATCGCTTCCACCGGTAATGCCCAAAGGTCCCATGATGTCGGTGAACTGGCGACGCTCGACGATGCTCCAATTCCTGCCGTCGAATTCAGCCAAGATTCCCCGTTCTTCGTCGTTTTGCGCTGCGCCGCCGACCAATACATCGTCATAGTTCCCGACGTGTAGTTCACCGTTGTTTGACACGATCAGCCGACCCTGCGACGTATAGCCCCCTTTGCCGTGCCAACCGGGGACCGGCTTTTTGAACAATCGTTTCACCGATAGCGTGTGAACGTTGGCTTCCCAAATCGAGCCCTCCATGTCGATGTAATAAACCATGTTTTCAGGATCTTTGAGATGCCGGGTGATGGCGGTCACCCTCATTGGCATTTCTTTCGGCGAGATAACTCGCACGTTGCCCTGCGAATCGATCAAATAATGCGCGATGAGCAGTTGGTTCGACTCCGCGTGAATCATGCGTCCCGCCGGCGTTCCCCCCACGCTTTCGGCATGCACCGTCATCGGGCGATTGAGGTCCGGATCAACCGAATAAAGTTTGTGCTCGCTACCGTTCGGCTGATGGGGCGCGTAATTGACCATCCACAGCTTGCCGGCCCAGGACACGATGGCGCCAATCCCGCATTCGTTGTGCCCGCTTTTGTAGTGCGCCCCGTTTTGACTGTAGATGCCGTAGGTCGTGAGATGGGGATAAACGCCGCTGATTTCGATGTCGGTGCGTGCAGGTTGGGGAGGAGCTGCGGGAATCTGCGGGCGGGTGTCGGCGGCCTTTCGATCCGCGACTTCGATTCGGCCGGCCGGCGAAATGGCCCGCTTCAATTGGCGCAGTTGGTTCGCAAATGCGCTCGCCCGCGCGTGATGCTCCGGCAATCTCGCGACATTGTTCGATTCAATCGGATCGGAATTGAGATCGTACAATTCTGCAAACACGTCGCCGCTGTCGTCACCAACTTGAGTCTCCACATACTTCCATCGTTCGCCGCGGACGGCCCATAACGGCCGGCTGCCCAATTGCGGCGTCGGAGCTTCGTACAGAAAGCTGGTTCGCCAATCAGCAGGCGCGTTCCCTGAAATGATTGGCAGCAAGCTACGACCGTGCAGCGATTCGGGAATCGGCACACCAGCCAATTCATAAACTGTTGCCGTCAAATCAATGTTGAGGACCAATGCGCTCGACACGCTTTGAGTTGTCTTCGGACCCGCGACCGCCATCGGGACACGCATCGATTCTTCGTAGGGCAACACTTTGCTGGTCATACCATGCTCACCCAGCATCCAGCCGTTATCCCCCATGAAAATGATCCAAGTGTTCTCCCGCAGGTTCAGCCGTTCCAACTCATCGAGCACTCGGCCAACAGCGGCATCCATCTGCTCGACGCCGGCATAGTAGTCGCGGGAATGCCGCAGGATGTTTTCCGGCTGGTCGTATCCATACTTCAATGCTTGAGTACGATTCCGCGATGTTTTCAAGTAGATCGGTTTGCCGGAAAGATTTTCGTTCCAGGTCTCGGGCAATGGCATTTCGTCGACAGAATAGTTGTCGAGGTATTCTTCTCGAGCGGGCCAGGTCAACCGATGGTCCATATGCGGTACTTGGGTACACATCCACAGCACGAACGGTTTGCGTTGTGACCGGGCTTGCTCGATGAATCGGAGCGATTCGCTGGCGACAACGTCATCGACAAAACCAGGCATGACTTTCTTTTCGCCGTTCACCGTGAATTCGCGGTCGTACCAAGTGCCGTTCGACCAGCAGGTCGAAACAAACTCGAAACCGCACTCTTCCGGCGTTGACTTGAGGTGCCACTTGCCGGTCACGCCGGTTGCGTAGCCTGCTTGTTTTAGAATTGCAGCAAAAGTTGTCTCGCTCGGGTGTAACCGAACATTTCCCACGGAAGTGACCCCGTTGCTACTGCCATATCTCCCGGTCAAACAGGCAGCTCGGCTCGGCGAGCAAATAGCCAACGTGACGAACGCGTTTTCGAATCGCGTTCCGTGTTCCGCGATACGGTCGAGGTTGGGCGTGGCAATTCGCTCGTTTCCGGACGCGCGAAAAAGATCCCAACGCTGGTCGTCTGTGAGAATGAACAGAATATTCGGCTGCTCAGCTGTCGCATCAACAGTCGCAATAAAGGCAAATCCAAAGAGGCCCAATAGAAGTGGTCCCAAGACCCTCTGATGCATCGTTCTGACTCTTGTGTTGAAGGTTCGAAACAAGCACAACCGGGTTTGGGGACTGGTACCACAGCGTGTCACGCTGACTTGTGGCCGCGACAGTTGCGTTTTGTTCTATGATAGCTGGCTCCCGCGAGCCAAATACGCCCACGTGGCAAAGTAAACCGCTCTACAACCAATCGCATGCGACACTCCCGGAAGCAGCTTCAAGGTGTTCGCGGACCCGCACCATCGTTCACCGGCATCCGGTTGGGACTACGGGGCACGCGAGATTCTCGGAACAATCAAAGATTGCCAAAGACTTATTCACGGGCTCTTGCAGGTTTGACCGCGCGGTCCCAACCTTTGAGCACGATATCGAGCGAAAGTGTCCGCCCCTCTCGATTCACCCGGATAACAACCTTGTCGCCCGGCTTTTTAGCGCGTATGTACTCCACAAGTTGTTCGAAGTCTTCGACCGGTTTGTCATCGAAGGATACAATGTGATCGCGCTCGCGGATGCCCCCAACATCGGCTGCCGATCCGCGCGTGACAACAGCGATGTGGCAACCTCTCATTCGCGGGTCCGGCATAGGTTGCACACCGAGTTGCGCGGCACCCCGGTACACCAAGGTCAAGTCCGGCAGCGCCGCCTGCAGACCGAGTAGACCCTCCCGCGTCACTTCGTTGACATTTTCAATAAAATAAATGTATTTCAATTCCGACATCCGCGCCACTTGCTTTAAGCCGGCGTCTCCGCCAGTCCATTTTTCACCCAAATGTAAGACCGGAATCGCTTGCCGGAAATTATTGATATCTTTCGGATCGAGCGCTTTGTCGGGTTCGACTTTCAGCACGCCCCCCATTTTGATGATTTCTTCAATCGCGCGTGCGCGTCGAATCCCGTAGTTGCCCTTCAGCGCATCGTTGGCCCGGATTGCTGCCGAACGGTTCGGCGATTCCAGCAGCCACAGCAATGCGGTCTCGACGGCATCAACCGTTTCTTTGTCGCCCGATTGATACATCTTTTCGAGAATCGAGACGGCCCGAACGGCAGCTTCCAAATCTTCCTCATGGGCCAAATCCATCAGCGGCTCGATCGCTGCTTGCCGAAATTGCGGTAGCTTCTCAGTCGCCTGCCGACGGATTTGGTAATCATCGCTGGAAAGCTGGTTGATCAAAGCCGCAACTTGCTGCGTTGTATCGGTGGCGTCAGGGACTTCCTCCGCCGCGTGGGAGTTCGCTGCGAACATCAGGACGAGAGCAGCCATCAAACAGTGTTTTTGAAATCTCGGTTTCAGCATGATCATGCACCAAATGCTTTCGCCCGCAATCCCGAGGCAACACGCGGAACTTTGCCGCTTTGGTCCCATCGCTTCTTCGGAATTGCTGTACTGTACCGGGTTCGGTCACTGCTTGAATTTTGACAGAAACCGCCCTGCCCCGCCATACCGGATCGAAAACGTCCTCGACGAATCGCTGCGAAAACTTCGCGCATTAGTCGGCAAAACTGCCTTATACTGAGTGCGATTCGATTCTCGCCATCTTCCCGTGCGATGGTGAAATCGATCATGCAAAAATGCATTCAAATGGTGAAGTCCGAAAGCTGTCGTCGATGAAAACGAATGAACCTCTGCAAATGAATTCCAATCAGCGATCGCGGTGTTGGGGAGGCACAATCCATTTACTCCTCGCTGCTGTTATCGCTGTTTCGGCAATGGCCAGCCCCAACACGTTCGCCAGCGACGATACCGAAGACGCCATTTGGAAAGTTGGTGTGGCTTCTATCACGATTACACCGGCTGAACCGGTCTTCATGTCAGGCTATGGTGGTCGAGACAAACCACACCAATCGGTTCATGCCGACCTGCATGCCAAAGCACTCGCATTTGAAGATGTCGCCGGCCGTCGCGGGGTGATCATGACAGCCGACCTCGTGAGCATCGGCGGTCGCATGACAGCGCGCGTCTGCCAGCGCGTAAACCGTGAAACGGGTCTCGCACGTAATCAGATTCTGCTGAATGTTTCCCACACGCATGCCGGGCCGCGCGTTTGGTTGGAAGATGTTCGTACCGGAGATTCCGAACCGGTCGCTGCTACGAAGCGCAACATTGCCCGCATGGAAGATCGACTTGTCTCCGTCATTGTCGACGCGGTGGCGAATATGAAGCCGGCCAAGCTTTCCTGGGGAACGGGAGTGGCGACCTTTGTGATGAACCGTCGCGAGTTTGGTCCACACGGTTGGAAGCTCGGCGTCAACCCACGCGGCCTCGTCGATCGGAGTGTCCCCGTGCTACGGGTCGACTCGCCCGACGGCAAACTGCGGGCCGTCCTATTCGGCACGGCCTGTCACCCCACCACCTCTCGTGGAGACAATTTCGCTATCGATCCTGATTTCCCTGGCCATGCTCAAAAGTTCATCGAGCAACAACACCCTGGCTGCATCGCACTGTTCATGGCCGGATGCGGGGCAGATGCCAATCCCTTTCCACGCGGCACCCTGGAATTGGCCACCATTCACGGAAGGACGTTGGGAAAGGAGGTCTGCCGAGTGCTCGATGCGGAACTCGCATCGAGCAGCGGACCGCTGCGCACCGAATACGAAGAGGTCGACTTACCTCTGCAGATCGCCCCTCCGGAAGACGAATTGCAGCGTCGAGCGTCCGACGACTCACAGCCAGGTTGGATTCGTTGGTCGTCAACTGTCATGTTGCGGATGGCACGGCAACGAAAACCGATTCCCACCCAGTGCACTTTACCTGTAGCGGTTTGGCAGTTCGGCGACGATGTCACGCTGATCGGTTTGCCCTGCGAACCGGTCGTCGGATTCGTCCCGCTGATCGAAAAGGCTGTGGGCCCGAACGGGTTGTGGATTGCCGGTTATTGCAACGAAGTGGTCGGATACCTGCCGACGAATCGCGTATTAAAAGAAGGGGGTTACGAATCGCGGGGGATTGACACGGGCCCCAGCGTGGGACAATTCTCGCCTCCAACCGAAGAGATGATTCTCGAAAGTGTCGTGCGGTTGACGAGCCGTGCCCGGTCGTACGATCGTTAACCCACGTGGCTGCTCAGCGCCACCACGTTACAGTTCCTCTCCACCGGTGACATGCAATATCTCGCCAGTGACGAAGTCGGACTCCAATAGATAAAGCAGAGAGTGAACAATCTCATCAGGCGATCCCGTTCGTCGCAGCGGAATCTGTTCTCTCAATCGTTCTAGATAAGCGTCGTCCTCATCCGGCGGTGGAAGAATGGCACCAGGCGCGATCGCATTGACCTGTATTTCTGGAGCCAGTTCTGCCGCCAGGCATTTCGTCATCGTTACGAGCCCGCTTTTGGAAATCGTGTACGCCAAATGACCCGGCTTAGGGCGAATTGCCCGCCAATCAACGATGTTCACAATGTGCCCCGCTTTGTTCGAACTGCGGCGCACCGCAAACTCCTGGCACAGAAAAAACGGGACCCTCAAATTGATCGAAAGGTGACGATCCCAACTCTCGGCGGTCGTTGTTTGTAACGTACCTGGTTCGAAAATCGCAGCCGAGTTGACCAACACATCGAGCCGACCAAACGCATCGAGGGCATCGTCGATGACAGTCTTGGCGGCAGCAACCGCGTCGCCGGCAAAATCGGCTTGCACGGTGACGATTTCGCCGCCCGATTTTTGAATCTCATTCGCCAAGTTGTTGGCGTCGACCTGTGAACTGCCGTAATGCACGCATAGCTTGACCCCACGTTCCGCCAACGCGAGAGACATTGCCCGCCCGATACGGACAGCTCCACCGGTGATGATGGCAACCTTGTCCTTCAAATCCATGTCAGCCGCTCTCAGAATGCCACAAGATCAGGGGACACAATTCATGATACGGTCCACTGGGCATTCTACGCGCAGGCGATGGTCTTTGCGCGTTCGGTCGACTTTCGAAATCAGCAATTTATGGCGTCAACCGACCGTCACGGGCGAATAAGCGTTGGAATTCGCTGTTCCACGCGGCATTGTTGTTGGACTGATGCGTCGTGGGCTGAACTCTTCCCAGTTGTGCGGTGTTGCGTTCCGGAATGAATTGAACCTGCTGCGCCGGCTGATAGGTCGGTCCAGCGGAGCTCTCCGGTTTGATCTGCCATTCATTTCCCAGCTTGGGGAATCGATCGCTAGGCGGAATGTGCTGGGCCGATTTGAGGAGTTGCGGCGCGCCGGCGTTTGCCATCGCTTGATCGCGAGTGACTAACGGAGTGCTTTGCATTTGCGGAGCAGTTAATATTCTTGGTGGTGCTTGCCACTGCATTGCCGGCGGCTGGTTCGTCGACCCTGCCAACTGAATACCCGGCTGCTGAATAACTGGCGGCTGGGCTTGTGCGATGTCGTAATCGGGAGGAAGCTGAGGCTGCCTCGACTGTGAAGCCATCATTTGACCATTATTCAATCCCGAATCCTGCGCCTGAATTTGGCTATAGATTCGCTGGGCCTGATCGCCCCTTCCCTGCGCTTCGAGGGTTTGAGCGATGCTAGCCAAATGCTGTGGCGAGCCATGTCGTTGAGAGGTCGGGGCCGCTTGAGCCATCGCCATCTGTCCACGCGGGCGTCGATCCGGCGCAAAGCCTTTCAATCCTTCCCACGCGCGCGAGGGAAGCTTCTTCACGAAATCAGTCGCCTTACGCGCCCGATCCCAGTTTGGACTTGGCTGTGATTGATAATGATAGCCTTGGGGATTCTGGTAAGCGGACTGAAAAGTAGGCATCGTTGCCTGTGGGGCCGAATAGGATGCCGACCCATTGCCATTGGGAAGGTATCCGGGACCTGCACTCGGATAAACTTGGCCGGCCGGTTCCTCGACCCATGGCGTCGGTTGGGCAGGATACATTGGCTGTTGGCCCCAGCCTTGCTGGTTCCAACTTTGTTGATTCACCGGTTGCGGTGCCCAGATCTGTTGGTTCCAGTTCTGCTGCTGTACTGGTTGTTGGCTCCAACTCTGCTGCTGTACCGGTTGTGGGGCCAAGTTTTGTTGTGTCCAAGACTGCTGCTGCACAGGTTGCTGGTTCCAGTTTTGCTGGGGCTGGCTCGGCTGTTGAGCCGATTGTGGGTTCCAATACCCAACGGGCTGACCGGTCGGTGCAGCTTGGCTGGATTGATTTGCTGGTGTTTGATCGATCTCCGTCGGTTCGGTCGGAGTCGGCACGGGCGTCAGCAATTGAGGGCCTGGCTCTGCGCCGTTGGGCGTCGTTTGGACGGGCGGCAGGAACTGCTGTCCTCCCGGTCCGCAATCCACACATCCGTCCGAATACATCGCCGGCCCCGATGGGTAGTAGGGCTGTGGTCCATAGGGGGCGTACGGTTGATAGGGTCCGTACGGCCCATAGCCAAAGAGGGCTGACTTAATCGGGCAGAAACCCCATGTGGGACCGCAATGCCAAGGTGGAATGCAGCAACCACTGAGTGCGAACAATACGGCAGGAACCGCCAACCGAACGAAAAATCGACCAATCATGAAAGCTTCCTTTCTTCGTACATCGATATTGATCGAATCAGAAGAATGGCAAACTTTGACGATTTTGCCGGTTATAACGATTTTTCAAGCAATTCGGCTTGGCGAGAAACAGGCTTTCGACGGACAAGTATTCCGTAAACGTATTTCAGACATACGATTGCGTCGTCGGAATGATGACCAGCTCGGGAATATGAGCCCGTGGGTGGAGTTGAGCCACCATCAACACAGAAGTGGCAATATCTTCCGGCTGCAAGATCCGGGCCCGGTGTTCTGCATCGACGGGCACGGGACGGTCATCCAAAATCGGCGTTTCGACCTCTCCGGGAAAGACCGTGGTCACTCGAATGCCGTTGAGCCGTTCCTCTTCGGCGACCGTCATCCCCAATGCCGTCATAGCGAACTTCGAGGCGCTATAGGCAACTCCCCCCAACACGCTGGCGCGACGCCCGGCGACTGACGAAATGTTGACGATCAGGCCATCTTTGCGTTCGCGCATCTGTGGCAGCACTTCGCGCATCGCGTTGTAAGCGCCGGTCGCGTTCACTTGCAACAATCGATCCCAATCTTCCGCCGACAGGTCCGCCATCGAACGTTGTTGCACGTTGATGCCGGCACTGTTCACCAGGATGTCGATCTGACCGAATTCACTGCCGACTCGCGCGAAGAGTTCGGCGACGCTTCCGCGATCGGCCATGTCGGACGCATGCGCCAGAATCGCCGGTTCGCCGTCGAAGCCATTGGCTGTCTCCCGCAGTTTTTCAGGTCGACGCCCGGTAATTGCCACTCGACATCCCGCTTGAGCCAATGATCGGGCAATAGCGGCGCCGATTCCGGTTCCCCCTCCGGTCACCAGGGCTGTTTTTCCGTTGAGAGTCATGATTGGATGTTTTCCAGTCGTTCGAGATGTGAACTGAATTCGATGGGGGAAGTCACGATCGGCGAGCGATTCGCGGAACGACAGAAACCGTCCCTCATCGCCACGACGCCTGTCACTGCCAGATGATGGGATGCATCGAGATTCTAATCAGTTGCGACGTCAATTGCATCAGAGAGGATGACTTTCCCTAGGGAGGGCGAGGCTCCTGCCGAGCCGCCGAAATTGGGAAAGCCCGTCAATTCCAACTCCGACGAACACTCACCATCACGCCGCCAGCTCGACCTAAATCAGATCAAAGCCTGAAGCGCGAGCGAAGGATCTTGAACCACTCTTGCCAACCACATGGCCACGCTACTGTCGTGTCGTGGCCATGCCACCCGGCGATCGGGTTTTGAAGCGTCATTCCCGCGCGGTAAGCTTACCCCCGCGCAGGCGGGGGGCGGGAATCCAGAAGTACCAATGCACGCTGAAAGTCACTGGGGCTGTGGACGCCTAATGGATTCTTCAACCTCGAAGCTGCGTTCCGAGAGAGAGAACTCTTCAACGCTCAATCACGCCACCAGTCACCCTGCCGCTCAAGTTCGCCAATTCCGCCGGTTTCTGCTGAGAAATCCCCGCCCATGGTCGCGGATGGAGGCTGCTTTCGATTACTCTCAATAACTGCCGCATCAAAAACTAATCCTGCACGTGGGCGATTCGGCCCGCGAATCATAAAGCAGACCCGGTAAAGGGACCGAACCTTCATGAGTGACGAAATGTTTGCGCAATTGGAAGAAGTTCGCGACAGTGCCGGTAAATCGGCAACCATCGATCGGCTGGTGGATTCGCTACGCGAAAGCAAGGAATATCATCGCCTGTTCGATGCCCTACTCATGAAACAGAAATTCGGCATGGGCCTCCCGCTCGTGCGACCCACGTCATTCGACGACGTACCGGACGACAAGCGAGAGGCGTTCGAAAAGTCGTATATCGAAGCCGCGCGCGAAGTCGGCCAACTGTTCTTAGCCGACAATCAAATCGGTCAGGCGTGGCTGTACTATCGTACGATTCGTGAACCCGAGCCGGTTGCGAAAGCGGTCGAAGCTTACCAACCCAACACCGATCAAAGTGAAGAGCTGGATGAAATCCTGAACATTGCGCTTTACGAGGGAGCCAACCCAGTCAAAGGGCTGGAGATTATGCTGCAAACGCACGGAACCTGTAACACGGTGACAGCCCTCGATCAAAAAATGCCAGAACTCGACTTGGAACAACGGCAACGTGCCGCCTGTCTATTGGTGCGCGATGTGTATGCCGACCTCGCCGCTTGTTTAAAGCGCGAGGTGGGCGACCGCATCGCCGGGGTGACACCGCCGGAGTCGATTCATGAGTTGATCGCCGGACGCGATTGGCTATTCGAAAACGGGAACTATCACATTGACGTTTCGCATTTGAACGCAGTTGTGCGGTTTTCCCGCGCGCTGACGCCCGATCATCCGGAACTGGCAATGGCCTTGGAACTCGCGGAGTACGGCTCGCACCTCGATCCCCAATTGCAATATGGAACCGATCCTCCGTTTGATGAATTTTATACCGGCCATGTACATTACTTTCGAATGTTGCTCGACCAGAAGACGGACGAAGCACTAGCGTACTTTCGTGGCAAACTCGAATCGGTCGAAGTCGAAGAGAATCAGGAACGGCAGTTAGTCGCCTACGTGCTGGTCGATTTGCTCTCGCGCGTGAATCGGCTCGACGATGCACTCGACGTCGCCGCGGAGTATCTCACCGATATCGAAGAAGCCAGCGGCTTTTCCTTCGCCGACTTATGCCGGCAAGCGGGCCGACTCGATACGCTGCAGCAAGTCGCCCGCAAGAAGGGCGATTTGGTACGATACGCGGCGGCACTTCTCGATCAAACCGGCGAATCCGAATCTTGAAATGTTATTAACCGGCGGCACCTCAGACTCGAACATCAAGCGTCGTTCGCACGGTTGAGTTTTCCGAACCGTTGTTGGATGTAGAACAATGTCCACGTCGTACGAATCCCGAAACCAGGCAGCTTGGAATTTGCTGGCGGAATCGGGCAGTCAGTTTGCACAGGTCGCCAACGATGAAGAGTGCCGCAATCCATTGGTCACGCTCGATACCCGGGGCTGGCTGCCGGCCAGTGTCCGCGGATTGGATGTCCTCTGCCTGGCTTCGGGCGGCGGTTGGCAATCGATTTTGTATGCGTGTGCCGGCGCGAATGTGACGGTGGTCGACCTCAGTGAATCAATGCTGGAACTCGATCGCCGCGAGGCCGAGCGCCGCAGTTTGACCGTCAGAACCGTTCATGCCTCGATGGATGATTTGTCGATGTTGGCCGACGAAAGTTTCGACATCGTGCATCAACCGGTCAGCACTTGTTACGTGCCAAAGATCGCCGACGTCTATCAGGAGATCGCCCGTGTCGCCCGGGACGGAGGAACGTACATCAGCCAGCACAAGCAACCGACCAGTTTGCAAATCACCGGCCGTGACCACCGCGACCGGTATCACTTGGGGATCGAGTACTACCACGAAGGTGCGCTGCCGCGCAGTAATGACGATTCCTACCGCGAAACCGGAGCTGTCGAGTATCTGCATCGCTGGGAACATCTCGTCGGCGAGTTGTGCCGCTGCGGATTCGTATTGCAGGATTTCTGTGAACCGTTTCGGGCTGATCGGCAGGCACCGCCCGGTCATTACCGGCATCGAGGGAGATACGTGGCTCCCTACGTGCGGCTCAAGGCGTGTCGCATCCCGCGGGCCGAGCAGGAGGAACCTGCTTCGTCGATTTGGACGCCGTAGAGTTGTAATCTGACAAAGGAAACCGATGAGCAGCCAACTCGAGAGAAACAAGCAAAACGCTATGGCGTTCTACGATTTGATGTTCAATCAATGCCAACCCGCTGAAGCTGTCGAGAAGTACGTCGGCACATCGTACACCCAACACAATCCGATGGTGGCCGACGGCAAGGACGCATTCATCGAGTACTTCGAGCGCATGGCGCACGAGCACCCCGGCAAGAAGGTGCACTTCGTAAGGACCATCGCCGAGGGAGATTACGTGGTACTTCATTGCCGTCAGGAATGGCCGGGGAGCCCCGATTGGGCAGGGATCGACATCTTCCGATTCGACGACGAGGGCAAAGTCGTCGAACACTGGGACGTATTGCAAACCGTTCCCGAAGAATCGGCCCACAATAACGGCATGTTTTAGAACCAGTCCCCAAACCCGGTTGTGCTTGTTCTTGAACCTTAAATACGAGTGTCGGTATGACGCATCAGAGGGTATTGGGACCACTTTTAGAGCAAGTTGCGCTTACCTATGCCCGCGATGAACGGTTTTGACAACGTCAACGCCTTGTGACCGCGAGGCAGGACGTTGACACGCTTTTTGAAAAAGCCGCAAACTGCATGGGATAAAGGTTCTACGCGGAATCACGGCAGTAGTTTTGCATCGAGGTCACCTGCCGATTAGACTGGTAGAGTGATTCTAGAAGCACAACAGCTTGCTCCACCAGCCGGTGTTGTCGAGGCATATCCCATTCATTTGACGAGGAGTGAAACGGTGAAAAATACACGACGCGATTTCTTGAAGACCTCGGCAGCAGCCGTGGCCGCCGGCAGCATGCCTTATTGGTTTACCAGCAAAAGTGCTCAGGCATTCGGCTTCAAAAGTTCGACAGAACGTCCGGTCATCGGTTGCATTGGAACCGGTAGCCGCTGGGGAGGCGTCGGGCCGGGGGCGCTCAAGTTTGGTGATTGTGCAGCAGTATGCGATGTGGATGCCCAGCATGCCGGTCGCGCCAAGGATCGCGTGAAAGAAGCTCAAAGCAAAAAAGGCGACAACCGCGAAATCGACGTGTACGAGGACTATCGAAAGATCCTCGAGCGCGACGATATCGATATCGTCACCATTGTCACGCCGGATCACTGGCACAGCAAGATCGCCATCGAAGCGATGCAAGCCGGCAAAGACGTCTATTGCGAAAAGCCGCTCACGCTGACAATTGACGAAGGCAAGAAGATCATCCAGGTTCTCGAGGCGACGAATCGCGTGTTCCAGGTCGGTACGCAACAACGCACCGAAATGGGACAACGCTTTCTACAGGCGATCGCCATGATTCGCGATGGTCGCATCGGCGACGTCAAGAAATGCGTTTGCGATATCGGCGGCTCGACCGACAGCGGACCGATTCCCGTTGCCGAGCCCCCTGCACATTTAAACTGGGAAATGTGGCTGGGACAAACACCGCTCGTCGATTATCGAATCAAGCAAGAAGGCCGGCGTGGCCTCACACGTTGCCACTACGAATTCCGTTGGTGGTACGAATACTCGGGCGGAAAGATGACCGACTGGGGTGCCCATCACGTCGACATTGCCCAATGGGCCATCAATCAAAACGGACCCGACCAGGGGCCGACGCGCATCACGCCGACCGCGGCGGAGCACCCGGTGCCATTCGTCAATGGGTACCCGACCATGGACGACCGTTACAACGCGGCGACCAGCTTTACCGTCGATGTCGAATTTCCGAACGGCGTGCAAATGCAAATCGTCAACAAGTCACCGGACGGGAACGGTATTCTGTTTGAAGGTACCAAGGGAAGGTTCCACGTTGCTCGTAGCCGGACGAAAGGGGCACCGTTCGAAAACCTGGAGGATAATCCGCTGCCGGACGGCGCCATCGCCGAGGTGTACGGCGGGAAAGAGCCGACCAGTCATATGGAAAACTTCATGGACTGCGTGAAGTCGCGCGAAACGCCGATTTCCGACGTGCATTCCCATCACCGGGCGATGACGACATGCCACCTGGCGAATATCTCGATCCGCCTCGACCGGGAACTCAACTGGGATCCCAAGACCGAGCAAATCGTCGGTGACGACGATGCCAATCAATGGCAGGCCCGTGAACAGCGAAAAGGCTACGAGATTAAGGTCTGACCGCCGAAGCGGCGAAGCGGCGAACAACAGAATCAACGGTGTTCTCGGATTATCCGGGAGCACCGTTTTTGTTTGGCGGCGCCAGGGTGGCCGGGGCTGGACAATGCGAAGCGAAGGAAGCCCCGGAAGGCCGAGTTCCAGTATTGAGACGCGAACGAGTGTCTGCCAATTTCAGGGCTATCGCAAAAAGAATCGGCGATGTTCTCAAGAACCCACGGGGCACCGCCCTATTTGGCAGCGACATTGTCAGCAGCATCCAGCATATTGACTATTCCTGTGTGCATGTCGTAAACAGCACCCACAATGCGCACGTTTCGTCGACGGACGTTCTTCTTCATATCGGGAACCGCAGAAAGACGCTCGACGGCATAACGAACGTTCGCCTCAACGGCCAAATTGATCCGATCTTCTCGCGCCAAGCCCTGCGGAACGCCTGCAATCGCCGGCTCAATGCGATGCAGCAGCGAAACGATTTCCTTGGGTTCGCCATCCGCCTCAGCCAGATGATCGAGCGTCGCGGTCACGGCGCCGCAATGCGTGTGTCCCAACACAACAACGAGCATCGAATCGAGATGGTCAACCGCATACTCAATACTGGCAGTTACATCAACGTCGATGATGTTGCCGGCCACACGAATCACAAACAGATCGCCGAACCCCTGATCGAACAACAATTCCGGGCAGACACGTGAGTCGGCACAACCGAGAATCACAGCATACGGATGCTGTCCGCTCTCCAGTGAATGGCGCCAGTTCGGCGACTCGTGCGGATGACGGGCCTTGCCTTCGGCAAATCGTTTATTTCCCCTGATCAGACGTTGAATTGCGGAGTCGGCATCGGCCGGACGTGTCCGCCGAACCGAGTTGCTAGGGGTGTGTGTTTCGTCACCGATGACATGTGCCGGAAGCAGCGTCGCAGACGCCGCGGCAGTCACCGCCTGGCAGAAACGACGACGGGATTGACGGCTTTGATTTGGTCGATCGAAACTCATTACGGTCTGTCTCTGTTTCCTGCTCCGCACTCTCGTGCAATATCGGACTCATTCCATTCCGTGAGATTAACGATCGCTCACGAAACTTCCTAGTAAGACTCATTTTCTTCGATTCGGTCGGCGCAACAGAGCTGCCCGTTGCCTCTGTCAGGAAGGATTTCGAATAACGATTCATCGTTTCGCCGATATCGTGCTGGGCAAGACCCCGTCTGACGTCAGCAATTCAAAAAATCGATACAACAACATGACTCACGCGAAGACGCCAAGTCGCGAAGAGTACGTGAATCGCGGCGGGCGGCTGGGGCGCCCTCTGTGTTTCTGATGGAATCCGCCACCCTAGCCCCAGTCAAATTGGAATTGATCGTTTCGATTCCGCGCTGAATCCAAAACGAAACTGGGGCTGAGTGCGCAAAACTACTGGCCGATCGCATTTTGTTCAGAAAGTATTGCAAGCGAATTCAATTCCTACATAACGCCGCAGCCACCCCGCCGTCACACCAAACAATTCCAGTTCAACGCATCGCCGCATGTTACAATCGGCGGTATGTCCGACAACGATCCGGCCGCACATCCTCGTGGTACAGCACAATTCGCCACGACTCGCTGGAGCATTGTGCTTTCCGCGGGACGGGGCTCGACGCCCGATTCCCAGCGCGCACTGACATCGTTGTGTGAGACCTATTGGTATCCGCTATATACCTATGCACGGCGCCGCGTGGCCGATGTTCACGAAGCGCAGGACCTCACCCAGGCCTTCTTTGCTACATTGCTCGAAAAAGAATATGTTGCTGCCGCTGATCGGCAGCGTGGACGATTTCGGGCGTTTCTCATTACTGCGTTCAGGCACTTCCTTTCCAAGGAGTGGGCCAAAGCGAAAACACAAAAACGGGGCGGTGGTCGCTCGGCGATCCGCTTGGATTTTGATGGAGCCGATTCCCGATTGATCATCGAGCCGGCAGCCGGACTGTCTGCCGAGCAATGGTACGATCGGCAATGGGCTGTCACGCTCCTCGATGAAATCCTGCGTCGGTTGGAAGAAGAATGCGAGCAGGCGGGACACGCCCAGCGCTATTCGCTGCTTAAACCCTTTATCGTCGGAGGCCAGCCGGTAGAAACGTACGCCGAAGTTGCTGCTCAACTCGGAATCACCCAAGGGGCCGCCAAGATGGCCGCGACCAGGCTGCGTCGCCGATATCGGTCGCTATTGCGCGAGGAAATCGCCGCCACGGTGAATGGTGAGGATGAAATCGACGACGAAATCCGAAAACTGTTTGCCGCGTTCGAGTTATAAGAATTCTGAAAAAACGATGTTACCATGCCCGCCGTTTCTGTCAGTAGGAGTAGCCCGCTGAACGGGTCATCTCATGAGCCGAGGACCGTGTGCTGTTTTGGAAACCCGACGCGTGAGCGAGGGACTCATGTATGTGCCCCTTACCTACGTTTCGGGTTACCAGATGCTCATGAATGACTCGCTGGACACTCAGGAGCAACTCCCATGACTGAAACACAATCATGTCCCCAATGCCAAGCCCCGATTCCCGCCGATGCACCAGGGGGCATCTGCCCCAAGTGCCTGATGAACGCCGGTCTGGATTCGTCCGACGGAATGCAGGCAACGACCATGGCATCCGGTTTCGTGCCGCCGACCCCTGAAGAATTGGCACCACATTTTCCACAGCTCGAAATCCTCGAATTGCTGGGCAAAGGGGGCATGGGCGCGGTTTACAAAGCGCGTCAGCCGGGACTCGATCGCTTCGTCGCGGTGAAGATTCTGCCTCCTGAAGTCGGCACCGACCCCGCCTTCGCCGAGCGTTTCACACGCGAGGCTCGCACGCTGGGCAAACTCAGCCACCAAAACATCGTGGCCATTTTCGATTCCGGCCAAACCGGCGACCTGTATTACTTTCTCATGGAGTTTATCGACGGCGCAAATTTGCGACAAATCATTCAGTCAGGCGGCATACAACCGGAGCAGGCACTTGCCATCGTTCCGCAGATTTGCGATGCATTGCAATTCGCCCACGACGCCGGAGTTGTCCACCGCGATATCAAGCCGGAAAACATTCTCGTCGACAAACAGGGGCAGGTAAAAATCGCTGACTTCGGATTGGCGAAACTGATTGGTCAGGCACCAGCGGAGTTCACGCTCACCGGCACAAACCAGGTCATGGGGACCCTGCACTACATCGCTCCCGAACAAATGGCGGGATCGCGAGGTGTCGATCATCGGGCCGACATTTATTCGCTCGGCGTGGTCTTCTATGAAATGCTGACCGGGGCCCTGCCGATGGGGCGTTTCGAACCTCCCTCGAAAAAAGTGCAGGTCGACGTGCGTCTCGACGAAGTCGTGCTGCGGGCTTTGGAAAACGAACCACAGCGGCGTTACCAACAGGCGGGCGACGTGAAAACAGCCGTTGATATCATTTCCAATCGAGCGAGTCCCGATGCGTCGACTCCGACCACGACAAGGAAGCACTCGATATCACAGGAGTCCGTCACCGTTTCATCGATGTGGCGGCGGCTGACTATGCTTCCCGCTCGCCTGACGGGCGAAATCGTTTTGTTGTGGATTTTGGGATGGGTCATCACGGGCATCGGCTGGAACTTCGGCCCCTGGGGACTCTTCGCAGGCGGGATCGGCATGACCTGCGTTGGTTATGGCGTTGCGATGCGCGCTCGCCAAGCCCTGAACATCGCTGTTGCGGCACCGCCCAGCCGCTGGGCACGCTGCTGGGTCGACTCGAATGACATCGTAGGGCTTCTGTTCGGCTGGTTCCTACTGGTCGCCGCCACTGTCAATTCTTGGACGTTGTTCGTTGACCTTTCAATGCTGGATGGCGACCCCGCAGTGTTCCTCCAACGATACGAGCAACAAGAACATCGATTGATTCGGCAACTTTCCGAATTCGAAAATGATGTGCCCGATGTGGAATTCGCGACGCGGAATTTCCGCTTCAATCCGATTGCCACGACGATGCCAGGAGTTTGGAGTCTGATCTTCGTACTCGGTGGAATCGTCAGCATCGCCAGCGCTTTTCGCGGCCGTTTACAAGGGACGCATTCTGGTTTCGCTTCGCCGTTTTGGCGGCCCATCTTCGCAATTGCCGTTTTGATGTTCGCGACTCTGTGGTTGGCCCAAATGGGTTCACAGTTTGTCTCACTCTTCCATGATGGGTCGATCAACGCCTCGACCGGTCAAACTCAGCTAACCGTTCGAGCTGAAGCGAAGAACGATGCAGTCATGGAGACGATCAACGAGTGGCTGCAGCAGCACGACTTTCATCAGCGGTTTTTGAATTCCTGGAACCTCGAAACGGTGCCAACAGGGAAACGAGTCGCCAAAGTCGACCGTCTGGGATACGTGCAGGGCTGGTTTGATCGCTGGGCTGTTCGCTGGACCGGCCCGCAGCAGCGCAGCCCGGCATTGGAAATCGTTGTTCTTTCGAGCGAATCACAGGACGAGTCTGCGGTTCGGATTCATACGAGCATGGGGAGAAAAGATCAGCAGACCATAAGCGACTGGCAGCCGATGCTTGACGATTTGAAAGCAGCCATCAAATCGTCCAGTGCAGCGCCATCGACGGCAACCGATTGATTGATTGATTCACTCCAACGACGTCGCGACTTCGCTTGAGTGAGTATTGATCGACAAAAAGGGGACGCAGCTCTTTGTCAGCTTTGGGGAGAAATCGTGGTTGGCTGGGGCGCTATACGAGATTTGAGTGGAATCTGCGAGCATTGCCCCAGTCGAAATGGGTCTAACAGACTGGAATCCCAATAGAACGTCAATCGAAACTGGGGCTGAGTGAGCCTAAAGCCGTTCGACCTCGATTCCCTGACACATTGTTCCAATTTTTTCAGTCCCCACATAGCGCCCCAGCCACCCCATCGGCGTCGCGAAATCGAGCAGTTTGACGCTAACTCCTTATCGTCATTGCGCCTTCGCGTGAGAAAATATAGCCTTACAACAACAGCATCGTCACGACCAGTCGAGGGGCGACCCGCAATGGGGACACTCGGCGAGATGCTCGGCTAGCACCGCGCCGCATTCGTAGCAGAATATGTCGGGCAACGATTCGCCTCCTTCCCCAGCAGACTGAAACTCGCGCATGACCGCTTGAGCCCGTTCTCGATCGGCTTCATGAATCCATACCGGGCAGATCGAAAGAAAAAACGGAACTTCGCCGATCACACCCTCCAGGGAATCGCTCGCGACGCGCGCTTCGATTCCCCCGTCGGCAAGCAGTTTCACGACAAGACTCGCTTCCCGCGAATTCCCGGCGGAGTAGATTTGAAACAGATTGTCGTCGGTCATAGGTTAATTCACTTTGCAGAGGAACCAACGACGAGACGGACGAGGTGCTTTTGATTACCACCAAAGTCTAATTTGAGACTCACGCAAACCTATCGATTTAAGTTCGTCAATAGTACCGGCCCGAAATTGGCCGTACCGCGCATTGCCGCACTTGGGACATAGACTGTTCGGATCAGCAACGCTGCCCTCAGAATCGTAAACGGGATTATTTACATCGAGAATCAATTCTTCCACTTCATCACATCGCCCAAAGACGAAATTACATGATGGACAGGCAATGAGAATGAGTACTCCTTCGCCGCCACAATAGCATGGACAACGGGGCTCTATTAGACAGTACGCCTGCCCTCTTAGATCTCGCCACAGTTCCGACATTGCACATCACTTACTCTGACCTATGGTTTCGACCAACCACCCGGCGTAATCTTTCGTCGGCTCGCGGGACAGCTCCACGGCATGATCGCGCTTATTCAATAAACCCCAGTCACGCGACACGGTTTCTGCATCAGCGCGGCGATTCGTCCCATCCACAAGCCCTTCCACGCGAACCGGCACACCACCCAACGACAACGCCAAATCCGCCACGTCGCCAGCCGTCAATGCACCCGGTATCACAAAGTCGTGCGGCACGTGCACAAACTGACTGTCGAGAAGACTTCGCATCGAAACCAAACCGTTTCGCGATAAGACCGCTTCGATGCGATCATCATACAGCCCCGCCAGCAAGCTCAACATCGGGCCGATGGGCTCCGAATGATCCGGTTCATCGCCGATTCCCAACGGCACGATGAGATTTCGATCCGGCGAATTCACCGCCGCAAATGAATCGCCCCAAATCGCGATCCTGTCGCCGTTGATCTCATCACGAGCCCGCACCCAACTGACCACCGACAACAAATCCCGCAGCCGATCACCCACAATCGTCCCGCCGAACATCAACCGCGACGATGAAATCCCGGTCGCCGAACTTCTGCGGGCCCGGTAATTCCCAGCGCTGGTCTCACCGCAGCCAGGCAGATCGGGCAGACAGACGGCGATTCCGTTTTCGAGCAGTTCGGCAATTTCGGCAGACCTGTGTTCCAGAAAGCCCGCTTTACCTCCCTGTGCGACCGCCACCACACAGGCGCTCCCCCGCTGCGCCGATTGATTGGGCACCAGCAGCATCAAAGGAATCGAAAAGCCGTTTGCTTGAACCGTCGTTCGGATCACGCGCACCGGCCCGTCCGATTCTATTCGTTCTTCGTCACTCATCGCGCGTCCCGGCGACACATATCCAAGCACGCGTCTCCAAGAGTTGCGCACAAATTCGCGATCATACGGAGATTCCAATTTCCGTAATCTATCGCGAAACCGGCTGGTCCGATTAATCGCCACGTCATTCGCCAACTCGTGCGCCCGCGGCAAACGAATATCGTCGGCCCCGTCGACTCCTTCCACGCAGTACAGATCGGACCATTCGCGTCGATCGCGATACTCTGCATCCGGGGCATCAATGCCAAACCATTTTTGGAACGCCGGGTAGATCTGCTTGCGGTGATACTCACCGATGTTGTTGCAATGCGAGGCGACGTCCGACGACATTTTCACCTGTCCGTAACCGAACAGCGACGAAAGATTCTCTTCGACTTCGTACCAGTTGTAAATTTGTTGCAGTCGCCGCCAGACCGGATCGTTTTCACGGTCCCAACTGAATTCGTGCGCGTAGATCAGCCGACGGGGTGCGACGCTTCCCACGATGACCCAAGGCAGGAATCCGTCACCAGCCGACACACGCAGGTTACGCGTCGATTCCCAACTTCCACTGCCGATGTAGTTGAAACTCAGGGCCGAATCCTCCGGCAATGGAAAAACATTCTCCGGCTGGGGACCACCGAAGTTTAACGGCACTGCTGCGGCAATGCGTTCGTCGAGCGCCGCAGCGACGGCACACGGATCACCACCGCCGGCGACCGCCCCCAGCAGAATGATCTGCTCGGAATCAATCCCCGGCTGATCAAGCAACAAGTCAACGCCGCGCATCAAATCCCACACCATCCAGCCGATCAGACTGTCACCGATCAGATGCAGTTGAATGCCGACGTTGTACCGGAAGTAATAATCCTGACGTCCAACCTGAAAATCTCCCGCATAATCGTCTGCCGTGCGAAACGGATGCTGTCGTCGTTCGCCATGCCCCAGTTGGTCCATCACCAGTACCAGGCCACCGCTGCGTGCCCAGTTCATTCCCATGTCCTGCAATTCGTTTTGCGTTTTGGGATTGTGATGCGAGTGGCAAATCATAATACCTGGCATCGAAGGGCGAGGTTCGTCCGGTCGGTACAAATTCGCCGTAACTAATAAACCAGGCCGACTTTCAAAGACGAGGCAATCGATTTCGAATCCATCGCCCGACAATGTTTTGGTGACGCGTACATCGAGATCAGCCGGCGGATCGGGGAATTCGCCCAGCGATTCTCGCAGGGCCGCGATGCGATCACGCTGAAACGTCTCCCAATCATCTTTTGATCGGAGCGCGCGCCACGCTGCCACATCGTCTGAGTTGACGGCCCGCCGCCGCTGGCGAATGTCGGCACTAAGAATCGAGCGCAGATCGTCAGCATTGGTACTTGAAGCCGTTGCCACCCGCGGATCGAGATCGCGCAGAAACTTCGTCAATTCCCCACGATCGTCAGCGATGAGTGACGAATTGGTCAAGACGGTCAGGACAGTCAGGACGCTTTTGAACTCATTCATATCCGTCTCCCACAATGTGAGAAATATGGATTCTACGATAGTGGCAGGCGCCCGATCATGAGCGGACGGTTTTGACACCGGAGTCATTCCTGGTAACCCGACGCGTGAGTGAGGGCAACGGTCATAAGACCCTCACTGACGTTTCGGGTTACCGACAACCAAGATGGCAAGCACTCTTCGAAACAGAATTGAATACCTACTGCGACAGCGTGAGTCACTTTACCAGAATCCAACTTCCGATACCGAAAAACAATCTGCTGTTCGAACCTGCGACGAGCCTGGCGTGACATTCTTCAGCCAGTAGCTCGCAAGGGTTCCGTTTTCTGATCAGTCGGCACTACACTCGTACCTGACAACATACAAGGACGGCACAAGTTGACGAATTGCCTTTCTCACGATCGAGGTCTTTGTGTTATGCAGCGAAAGTCAAATTCACTCCCACGGAATCTCGGTTTCGTCTTTCTCACGTTGATGCTGCTTGGCGGTTGTGGTGACAACCAGAACCAGCGTGTCGGGTCGAACGGCGGAGATCCCCCGCCTGTCGCCGGCGTTGTCGACGAATGGTCGGGCAAGGTTGTTCATGTCAAAGATGGTGACACGATTGAAGTTCAACGCAATGGCGAACGGGTCATTGTGCGGCTGGTCGAAATCGATACGCCAGAATTGGCGCAGGCGTTCGGCCGAAATGCCAAGCAGGCGACGTCTGATCTGTGTGCAGGCGAAACGGTAACCGTGCTTCAAACCGGAACTGATAGCTACGATCGTGTTCTGGCGCACGTCATTCTGCCAGATGGCCGCGACCTCAATCGCGAACTGGTGCAGCAGGGATACGCGTGGTGGTATCGCCATTACTCCAGCGATCAAAGCCTGGGCGATCTCGAGGCGGACGCGAAATCCAACAAACGTGGACTGTGGGCCGACCCCAATCCAACGCCTCCCTGGGACTGGCGAGTCGCCGACCGGGAGAACTCTTCCTCGACGCCCAGTTTCGTGCCCAATGGTGTGAAAATCACCGCGCTACTCCCCAACCCTTACGGCCCCGACGAAGAAAAGGAACAGGTCACAATCGGTAACGGAACAGACGCTGTCGTCGACCTCAAGGGCTGGAAGCTGGTTGATGCTGGAGACAACGAATTTCGACTGGCAGGATCGATCGGTCCGCGAACATCGCTGCGGATTACCATGACCAAGACCACCATGCCGCTCAACAACAACGGCGATGAGGTCCAGCTGATCGATGCCGGCGGTACGGTTCGAAGCCGGGTCCGCTATTCTGAGGAACAAGCCGGCACTGGCGTGACCATTGAGTTTCGCGAGTAGCGGAACTGGCAATCGAATCCATTCACATCACAATGCTGATTCGGTTGAATCCACTCCTGGGGCTGTGAGCGCTGTCAATGATTCCAAAAATGTTGACTAGCCATTTGCGAAGAGCCAATTCGACGCTGACAATTGCGCCCCAGCCACACTGCAAATTTATTCGCTAAATTTTTAGCGATTCGGCTTGACTTCCTGCGTGATCGCGCGCTAATCTATTAGCGCATAAACAACGTCACGGAAAGGCGAGCTGATGACCGACCTCACCAAACTCTCCCGACGCGAACGACAAATCATGGAGATTCTGTTCGCGCAGCGCAAGGCCACCGTTAACGACATTTGTGCCGGTCTTCCCGATCCGCCGACACCGATGGCCGTCCGCCGCATGCTCTCCATCTTGCAGGAGAAAGGGTTCATCAAGCGGCAAAAGCGGGGGCGCGAGTACGTTTATTTGCCCAAGCAATCGAAGCAAGGGGCCGGCGTCAAAGCGCTTCGCCAAGTGTTGGAAACATTTTTCGATGGCTCGATCGGCACGGCGGTGGCGACCCATTTGGAGAAGCCCGGTTCGGAATTAAGCGAAGACGATGTGAAACGATTGCGGCAGTTGATTCGAGACCTTAGCCAAAACAAGGGTGACACATGAACGCCTGGCAGATGAACTTCGCAGCAGACGATTTGGCATCGAGTTGGTCTGTACTATTGGCAGACGCGGCTTGGAAGGGA
Organism: Planctomycetaceae bacterium; assembly: GCA_028284485.1. Taxonomy (GTDB): domain Bacteria; phylum Planctomycetota; class Planctomycetia; order Planctomycetales; family Planctomycetaceae; genus JANQRQ01. Next base: position 92,450 of record JANQRQ010000055.1, read on the forward strand.
ACATTGCTGCTTTTGCTCGCTGCAACGGCCACATGCTTATTGCGCCGCAATCGAGCTGCCGTCCGTCATATGGTATGGACCGCGACCTTTGGTCTGTTGCTGATCGTCCCTGTGGGCAGTCTGCTACTACCCGGTTGGCAAATCCTGCCAGATTGGATGAATTGGTCGCCGACCCCGGCCATCAGTGCGGAGACGGCGCAGCCAACTGCAACCAATGCCGCCGACGCCCGGCCGCAGCCCGATATCGAGTATCGTCCCGTCACTCAGCCAGATCCCAGCTTGTTACCGAGCGCGCAGATCAAAGTGGTCCCGGTCGAAGAACACCAACCCGACGTTCAAGCAGGCTTACCTCTGGAATCAGCCCCTGTCATCGCGACTGAAGCGCCCCAACATTCGTCTGTCGCGATGGCGACTCCAACACAGCAGCCGCTGTGGCTTGCCGCGACAATCGTTCAGATATGGATCGTCGGCTGCGTCGTATGTCTCTTACGACTGGTCGCCAGCATAGTCTACATGCTGGGGCTGGAACGCCGAATGGTGAATGTCACACAAAGTCCCCTGGGCCAAGAATCTCGCGATTACCAGAAAGAATTGGGCTTTGGCGGACGGGTGCGCGTGTTGCTCGCCCGCGAGGGTGTCATGCCGATGGCGTGGGGACTGCTAATACCGCGCATTGTCGTGCCGCGCAACGCGGAATTGTGGCCCGATTCGCAGCGCCGCGCAGTGCTATTGCATGAGTTGGGACACATTCGTCGCGGCGATCCGTTGTGGCAAGTTGTCATGGAAACGGCCAAAGCGTTGTACTGGTTTCACCCGTTAGTCTGGTTGGCTGGTTGGCGGGCGAACTTCGAACGGGAACGGGCCTGCGATGATTTGGTGCTGAACCGTGGGATCTCCGCCGCCGATTATGCCCGTCACTTGGTCGACGTCGTTTCGATGCCACGATTGAGAAGCGTGGCGACAGTGGCCGGCGTTTCGATGGCTTCGACCCGTAAGGTCGAAAGTCGTGTGCGGTGCATTATGGATCACACCAGCGACCGCCGACCGATGACGCTGCGGACCGTTGCGCTCGTCATCGCCGCAACAATTGCAGTGGGTGTGCCGGTCTCCATGATGCGCGGCGCCGAACCTGCCGACGAGCTGCCCGTGCAAACGATTTCCAGCTCGCAGGGAACACCGGTTCAAACTCCGTCCGGTTTCCCTCAATGGGGCAGAACGTCGTCGCGCAATAACGTGGCGCAGACGACCGACATTCCGTCTGAATGGAATACAAAAACCGAAGAGAACATTCGCTGGCAGGTCAAACTCGGCTCGCAGACGTACGGCACTCCGGTCGTCGCCGGCGGCAAAGTATTTATCGGCACGAACAACGGCCACGGATACCTCAAACAATATCCGGCAGCTGTCGATTTGGGTTGCCTGCTTTGTTTCGACCAGGAAACGGGCGAATTCTTGTGGCAGCATTCGAATCGCAAGTTGCCGACCGGTCGCGTGCACGACTGGCCCTTGATTGGTGTGGTATCGACACCGCTCGTAGTGGGGGACCGGCTGTGGTACGTCTCGAACCGGGCCATGGTGGTCTGCCTCGATGTCGAAGGATTCACGGACGGCGAGAATGACGGGCTGGTAACCGATGAAGAATCAACGGGCCAGCACGACGCGGACGTTGTTTGGCAGTTCGATATGCTGGCAACGCTCGGTATCTCTCCGGTCAACATGTCCGCGTGCTCGCCCACAACCGACGGCACGCGATTGTTCATTGTGACTTCGAATGGTGTGGATGAAACGCATAACAATGTGCCGGCACCGAATGCGCCCGCGTTTTTGTGTCTCGATCGCGCGACGGGACAAGTGTTGTGGACCGACAACTCGCCGGGCGGAAATGTCGTTTGCCAATGGTCGTCTCCCTCGTTTGGTGTCTTCGACGGGCAGCCGCAAGCGATTTTCCCCGGTGGCGACGGCTGGTTGTACAGTTTCGACCCGGCGGGAGACGGTCGCGGCAAGTCGAAACTCTTGTGGAAGTTCGACTGCAATCCCAAGGATGCGAAATGGGAACTCCTCAGCGGGAGACGCAACCCGCATTTGACGATGCCGGTCATCGCCGACGGCAAAGTCTATGTGTCGACCGGTCAAAGTCCTGAAAACGGAGAAGGCGAGGCCGACCTGTGGTGCATCGACCCCACGCATCGAACCGACGGTTCCGACGTGAGTGAAACTTTGGTCATCAGTAAGGCTGGCCGAAATGTCCCGCCGCGTCGCTTACAGAACATGAATCGAGCCGAGGGCGAACGGGAAATTCCGAATCCGAATTCGGCAGTCGTGTGGCATTACACCGGTGGGGATCTGAACGATAACGGCGAACTCGAATTCGATGAAACGTTACACCGCACGCTGGGATGCCCCGTTATTGCCGACGGGCATGTCGTACTGGCTGATTTCTCGGGACTGTTGCATTGCCTCGATGTGGAAACCGGTCAACTGCAATGGACGTACGACTTGTATGCAATGGCTTGGAGCACACCGCTGATTGCCGATGGCAAAATCTATGTGGCCGACGAGGACGGCGAGGTCGCCATACTGGAACTGGGTGAAGAGCAGCGGTTCTTACGCGAGATCAGTTTCAACAACTCGATTTACTCGACACCGATCGTCGCCGACGGCGTGCTATACGTGTCGGACCGCGGCCGGCTGTATGCGATCGGCCGAGTCGACGAGGCTGAATCCGACAGATAATGCGCGAGGTTCAAGGGGACGCAGTTCCTTTCTCATCGGTCAGAGACCGATTGTCCGCAATCCACCAGAAATGGGCGGCGTCCCCTTTTATTCATTAGATCTGCTTCCTGCCCTCCCCGTATAGTGGTTCTGTGGCGTGACCGCTGCGCCGCCGTCGATTCGCTTCCCACTGTTATTCAACCGGGCAATCTCCATGAAATGGCGTCCCTTGCTTGCGTCGTTGATTGTGTGTCTCACAGCCATGCCGTTGCTGGCTGAAAGTGGACTTGAACGGGCTCAGCCGGCAGATGTCGATA
>JANQRQ010000062.1 GCA_028284485.1 Planctomycetaceae bacterium
GATCGCCTCGCCTAAGCTCGTCTTGCCCGCTTCGTTGGGACCTTGAATCAGCGTTATTCCGGCAGGATCGAAATGGATCTCTACCGACTCGACGCCTCGATAGTTCGCAATTCGCAAACGTTGGTATTTCATCCCGCCCTTTCCGCTAATCGAAAGAGCAGCATTAGGGCGTCTCGAGCGCAGTCGGCGTCGGTGCCACCGGTTTCGATTTGGTCTCGCAGCCGACAGACCGTGCGGTCTGCAAAGCCTGAAAAGCCAAGGTCGGCGAAATCAGCGTCTTCCGGGACCGTTATGAGGTCCTCATCGTGAACAACGAAGCCGGCAAAAAGATCGTGAGCGTTTTGCAATAGAGCCTGGAGCTGCACATGCAACGAAATCGTCAATCCGCCGAACAGATTTATGCGCACGACTGTTCGGTCTTTGTTTTCGATCGACTGCAGGGTCCGCTCGAGGTTCACCACGTCGTCGGCGTGGTTTAAATCGACGCGTTCCATTTCGACAAAATCCCAGTCGCCAACAGCGATTTGCCGGACGGTCGCACTTTCTCCGCTGAGTTCGACGACTAACGCGTTTCCAGAATCGTCTTCTCGAAAGTCGGTCGATACCGGTGAGCCTGAATACCAAATGCGATCATCCAAACCGATTTTCGTGGCCGAATGCCGATCTCCCAACCCGATGAAATCCGCTTTGTGCTCGCGCACTGCAGCCTGGAGCACATCAAAGGGGATGACTGCGGGAGCATCTTTATCGGGAGTGTACAAGTCGACAATTCCGTGCCCTATGACGATACGCGGCCTGCTATCGCGGGGTGGCAACGTCTCCAGCAACTCAAGCAGTGGATTGACGACCGGCTTTTTTGATTTCCAAGGTGCGCCAACGAGTTCGATTCCACCGATTTCCTGCGACCCGAAGTTTTCGACAATTTTCACGTGTTCTGGTTTGCGCTCGGTGAATGTGCTCGACCGAAAAACCGAAGCCGCGTTGAGAGGGTCATGATTGGCCGGCAGTATATAAACCGGAACCGAAATCTCTTTGAGTGCCTCGCAGGCACGTGCGACCGTTCGTCGATCGACTTGGTTCGAATCGAAGGCATCGCCGCATACCAGCACAAACTCGCAATTTTCCTGCTTGGCAATCTGGCCGAGCCGACGAATGGCGTCGAAAAGAGCTTGGGTATATCTTTCCTGCACTCCTTCGGTAAAGAAGTGCCGTGTCATTCCCAGCTGCCAATCAGCCGTATGCAAAAAACGAACCACTCGAACTCCCTCTCATGAAGGCATCCATTGCCGGCCGGAGGCGGGTCTGCCTGCATCGACCGTCAGTCGAAATCATGACAGATTTGTGTCTGGTCAGCCAGCGAAGTGGTTCATTCCAGCGTTGGCGCGACATTTGGCCTGAGACGTCCCGATTCAGGCGGAAACCATGTCCCGATTTGATTCGGATTCGGCGTGAGATTCTTCAGTGTCTGCACCGGTGCGAACTCGAAGTTAACCGTCAATTTCTGCACAATGGCAGGAGAAGCATTCGCATTAGTAGTCTCCTATGCTGGTAACCGTGGCAGGAACCGCGAGTGGCATCGGCATGGGGCGACCGACGATTTATCGAAGTCGTCTTGCGCCGAATGGCCGAAACTTGGCATGCATGCAGCAACATGGGAAACAAACCGTTCGAATCAGTTGCTGCCAGGCTAAACCGACCAGACTGGGATGCGTTACCGTCCAGAAGCGAGTTGGAATTTGATTTTGCCGCTGAGAAAATGGAACGAACAGGCTTCGGTGCATCCGCTCGCGCGATACATCGGGGTTACCGTATTCTGTGTGGCGCTGGCTGCCTACCTTGTGCACTATGCGGAGAAATACGGTCTGAACGTTCCGCCATCCGCCACCGGTGACGAGCCATCGTACGATTCCTTGGGCTGGGAAATGAGCCACGGACGCGGCTATCAGATCGATTTTGACAATCCCGATTTTCGCAGGCCGTACGACCTGAAGGCGGAGCAACAGCCGCAGCTCTTTAGCCTGCCGGAGCTAACGGCGGGACCAACGACGTACCGTCCCCCTGGATTTCCAGCGATCATTGCCTGTACCGACCTGCTTTTCGGGCGACAGTATTGGGCTGTACGTATTTTGAACGCTGCAGCGATGGCGGCGACGTGCGGGCTATTGGTGCAGTTCCTTTTCCGGCATCTGGGAATGTTGCCGGCGCTCATTGGTGCCGTCACGTTTGTTCTGATTGACTATCGAACCCGATTATACGGGCGGGCGATCTTAACGGAGGCATTTGCGCTTCTATTCGTGACCATCTTGACGCTTGCGCTTGTGTCACTGTCGAATTCCACGAGACCGAACCGTCTTGCCATTGGAACGGGAGTGGTTGCTGGCATGCTGGTTTTGGTGCGGACGATGTTCGTGTTCTGGCTACCGGCCATTGCCGTGCTGATGTACTTTCTGGTGCCGACGTCCCTTGCGGGCGAGTTCTTCAAGAAAAAGAGGTTCGTGCCGCCGGCGATATTTGTTGCGGTTAGCCTGCTGGTCATCACGCCGTGGATGATTCGCAATTGTGTTGTGCTGGGGGCAGTTCGCCCGCTGGGGACTCAGGGCATGATCGAATTATCGGCAGGTTATAGCGATCAGGCGGTGCAGAGTCGTGGCGTGTGGATGAATCTGTGGAACCAAGGATTCTTTGACGGAGTTGTTACTCCGGAGATGTCTTCATTGGAGATCGAGCTAGCGCGGGCGAACTACAGTAGCCAACTCGCATTCCAGTGGATCCGCGAGAACACCGGAAAAGCTGCCGTGCTGGTCCCTATGAAAATTTACCAGGAATTCCGGCCGCGGACTGCTGGTGAATGGTTCGTATTCTTGTTCGCCATATTGGGGTATGCGACGGCCCCGAGTCGCCAGATTCGAATTGTGTTTGGGGCCTTGCTACTAATAAATGCAGCGGCTGTGGGAGTAACATGGTCTGTTGCAGGGCGGTTCCTCGTGCCGCTGCTGTTCATTTTTCATGCATTGGCGGTATCGGGAATTTGGTATCTGCTGACACGCGCGTCTTCGCGACAGTCACAGTAGTTTCGAGGGAATTCCGTGACATTCCTCGAACATCGAAGGGCTTTGATGTGAGCAGCGCTTGTAAGATCGAGTCCGGCGAGCACTTTTGTGACATTTTGTCGAAACCTGCAGCGATTCGGTGTGTTAAATCAATAGATTTCTGTTGCCACTTGATTACGGTGGGAGATCGCATTTCGCCTATCATAAATTTGTCCAATCAAAGTCCGCCGTCATATCCGCAGATTTAGATTCAAAATACCGTGCCGATAGCGTCCAGCGCTATCGAAGACGGGGGTCACCCTGCTTAGTGCCCGCGCTGCGATGATGACGAGAGATTCCCTTATGGAAAGGTATCCGTGACAAATCCGAAGACGATGGTATCGACGAAGGACGATAAAGTCGGTCGGTTTCCGTCGATTTTGTTGCTGCTATTTTTTGGCAGTGGCTGTTGCGCCCTAATTTACGAAATCGTCTGGTTCCAGTTGCTCAACTTAGTTATCGGGTCGTCAGCGATTTCACTCGGTGTGCTGCTGGGCACTTTTATGGGGGGAATGTGCCTGGGAAGCCTATTGCTACCTCGGATCATTCCAGAAACGCGCCATCCGCTTCGGGTTTATGCGTTATTGGAATTCGGAATTGCTCTAATCGGTGTTGGCCTGCTGTACTTGATGCCTTACGTCGGTGAACTTTACACATCAAGCGTCGGACACGGATTGCCGGGAATCCTGCTTCGTGCCGGCGTTGCTGTCATTTGCCTGACCCCGCCGACGGTATTGATGGGAGCGACATTGCCGGCCATCGCGCGATGGGTCGAGGCGACTCCCCAAGGTGTTTCACGGCTCGGTTTCTTTTACGGCGCTAACATCGCCGGTGCAGTCATCGGTTGCGTCACCGCGGGCTTCTATCTCCTGCGCGTCTACGATGTCATAGTGGCCACCTATGTGGGAGCATCGATTAACACAATTGTTGCGCTCATTAGTTTGTCTCTTGCGGCTTTGGCGCCACATCGCACATCACAGCCGAGAAGGGAGAAACCAGGATTCGCTTTGTCGAGGCAGGCGTGGCCTGTCTATATTGCGATTGGAATTTCCGGATTGACGGCCCTCGGTGCTGAAGTCATCTGGACGCGGCAACTGTCGCTGCTGTTGGGGGCGTCGGTTTACACATTTTCGATCATTCTGGCTGTCTACCTGGTCGGACTGGGGATTGGAAGCAGTGTGGGTTCATTCTTGCCGAAGGGAGGAATCGACCCGTTACCGGTATTGATTTGGTGCCAGGTGTTACTCGCCCCGGCAATTGCCTGGTCGGCGTATGTTCTCTCGGTTTCGTTACCCTACTGGCCGATCGACCCGACACTCCCCGCTTCTCCTTGGCAGTTATTTCAGTTGGATGTTTTGCGTTGCCTGTGGGCGATCTTTCCGGCAACGATTTTGTGGGGAGCGAGTTTCCCGTTGGCACTGGCCACGATTGCGAAAAGCGGGCAAGAACCAGGCCGCTTGGTGGGAGGTGTCTACGCGGCCAATACCGTCGGTGCCATCGTCGGCGCTGTTGGGTTTAGCCTGCTGATGCTCGATTGGCTGGGGACTCAGCAGGCACAGCAGGCCTTGATTGTGGCCTCAGGTTTAGCCGTTTTGTTTCTGTTTGTTGCGTTCATTCGGGGCAACGTTTCCGGTGTTATGCTGCATTCACCGACTGGTCGGATTCCTCAAGCGCGGTGGTTTCCTCGCGCCGCCATCGTGACAGTACCGCTCGCCGCCGTCATCGTACTCGTTGCGGTGATCCCCTCGACACCACAGGCGCTGATCGGCTATGGCCGTAATCTCGCAACTTGGGATCAGCTTCCCGAATTCATCTATACGGGTGAGGGAATGAACGCGTCAGTTGCTGTTTCGCAGTTTTCCGACGGCACGCGCAACTTCCATGTGAGTGGAAAAGTTGTGGCTTCGAATGAGTGGCAGGACATGCGGTTGCAGCGAATGCTGGGGCATGCGCCTGCGATCGTTCACCCCTGTCCAAAGTCGGTCTTGATTGTCGGGTGCGGCGCGGGCGTAACGGCTGGATCGTTTGTTGTCCATCCCGATGTGGAACGAATTGTCATTTGCGAAATTGAACCATTGATCCCGCCCGCGGCTGGGAAGTATTTCTCACAAGAGAACCATGCGGTTATGAATGATCCGCGCGTGGAAATCGTCTACGACGATGCGCGTCATTTCATAGTGACGACCGACGAACGTTTCGACATCATCACCTCGGATCCGATTCATCCTTGGGTGAAAGGGGCCGCCGCGCTGTACTCGGCGGAGTACTTCGAACTTTGCAAACAGCGGTTGAACGAAGGGGGTGTCGTTACGCAGTGGGTTCCACTTTACGAGACGAATCTTGCGGCGGTCCAAAGTGAAATCGCCACTTTCTTCGATGCGTTTCCCGAGGGAACAATCTGGAGTAACGATTACTATGGCCAAGGCTATGACATTGTGCTTATGGGGACCGTCGATCCGTTGAGGATCGATGCCGACGATTTGCAATCGCGGCTTGATCGAGACGACCACGGCCCGGTTTTGGATTCGTTGGAAGAGGTACAACTGGGGTCGGCAGTTCGTTTGCTGTCGACGTATGCAGGCCGCGCCTGCGACCTGAAGGCGTGGCTGGCCGATGCGGAAATTAATCGGGATCGTAACTTTCGGCTGCAATACTTGGCGGGAATGGGGCTGAACGAGGATGAGTCGGAGGCCATTTACGATTCCCTTGTCGCATTTCGACGATTCCCCGAGAATCTGATCGTGGCAACGGGTCCCCGGGACAAGGCATTGCGTACCGTTCTTGAGCAACCGGAGTAGAGTGATACTGTTGCCATTCGACCGTTCTGCGCCGCAATAGTTCGCTGCCTTTACTGGGCGAAACCGTTAAGCCAGCTTACTCATCAGAGGGCTTGGCCACGTTTTTTACGGTTCCGAATCGCTGTCCAAAGCTGTCGATGAGAATCTAAACCTCGAATGATTGCCATCACGCATATCCCATCGCCGGGGATGCAACGCTTTCAGAATACGTTCGTTTCTCGGCAGACGATCGACATCGATCTGGCGAATACTCAACACGCTGCCTACCGAGGATTGCTTCAGGAATGCGGAGCGCAAGTTCGAACTTTCTCGACGAATTGCGAATTCCCCGATTGCGTATTTGTGGAAGACACGGCAGTCGTCCTCGACGAAGTCGCCATTCTCGGCGCGATGGGGACGGAATCTCGAAGACCTGAACCGGAAGGTATCAAAGACTTCCTGGCAAAGTATCGGGAGATTACGACGGTCGAACTGCCGGCCACGCTCGAAGGTGGCGATGTCTTGCAGATTGGCCGAACCTTGTTGGTCGGCATTTCCTCGCGAACGAATGAAGCTGGTTCCGCCGCACTCCACCAAATCGCACGGCGTTTCGGATACGAAGTCGTGCCGGTGCGAGTTAGCGGCTGTTTGCATCTCAAAACGGCCTGCACAGCCTTGCCGGACGGACGGCTACTCATCAATCCCACGTGGATCGATCTGAGTGACTTGGAAGATTTCGACAAGCTGTTTGTTTGCGATGAAGAACCGTGGTCTGCCAACGTCTTGCCAGTTGGAAGCACAGTGTGTCTTTCCGCCGCCCATCCCCTTTGCGCCGCCAAACTGGACGCCCTGGGTTATGAGGTCAAAGCAGTCGACATCACCGAATTCGAGAAGGCAGAAGGCGGGGTCACCTGTTTGAGCCTTATTCTCGGTTCTCCCTGAGGGCCGAAGGCGAGCCCTGCGCGCTGAATCACTTCGGAGTATTTGCGGTTTCTTAAGGCGTATCGTTGTCGAATCCTGCCTCGGGAATATAGATTCCACTAAATCAGACGCGTTCGATTCAAGCATTTGAGCACGGAGGCATCTTTGGAATCGGCACTCGTTTATCTCAGCAGCGTTGTTGTCCTGGGCATGACCGCACAGCTGTTGAGCTGGCATCTGCGGATCCCGTCCATTCTTTTGTTGCTTGGTTTCGGATTCGGTTTGGGCTATGTCGTTCGTCCCGACAAATTCATCGAACAAGATTTGCTGTTTTCGATTGTCTCACTTTCTGTCGCGGTCGTGCTGTTTGAGGGGGGACTAACCCTTCGCTTTTCAGAGCTCCGAGAATCGGGTCCCGAAATTCTCCGCTTGGTCACGCTCGGTGCGATTGTCACTTGGGGACTGGGCACGCTGGCCGCCCGAATCGTCTTTTCTGACTTTGGCTTAGCGGCCCTCGCCGGCGCAATCTTCACCGTCACCGGGCCGACGGTGATCGTCCCGCTACTGAGGCATATTCGGCCATCGAAGCGAGTTGGCGCGATCGCCAAATGGGAAGGGATTGTCATCGATCCCGTGGGTGCGCTACTGGCCATCATTACATTCGAGGTATTAGTGTCGACCTCGGCCCAGCAAGCCGCTGCGCACATGGTTTTGGTCGTCATCAAAACGATCGTCTTCAGTTCCGTGATTGGAATCGCCGCCGCCTGCATCGTTGTGCAGCTCATGAAACGGCATTGGTTGCCGGATTATCTCGAGAACCCGGTATTGCTGGCGTTCGTTCTGGCTGTGTATGCGATTTCGGACGAATTACAGGCAGAATCGGGGCTCGCGACCGTTACGATTTTCGGAATCGCTTTGGCGAACCAACGCCAGGTCGCCGTGGAACACTTCGTGCAATTCAAGGAAAGCCTCGGAGTATTACTGATTGCGGTCTTGTTTGTCTTGTTGTCATCGCGAATGCCATTGGGTGATCTCACCGCGCTCGGTTGGCCGGGCATCGTGTTTATTGGCGTCTTGATTGTGGTCGTGCGGCCGGCATCGATTGGCGTGGCGACTTGGCGGTCGAGTCTCAGTTGGCAGGAACGAGGTCTTTTGTGCGGATTAGCCCCGCGCGGAATCGTCGCTGCCGCGGTGGCGTCAGTCTTTTCGCTGGAACTGTCTGCGCTTACGAAGGAGGGGCACATCCCGGCAGAGATTGCGCAGCAGGCCGAATTACTGACGCCGCTCACTTTCTTGGTCATCGTGTCGACCGTCGCCATCTACGGGTTATCTGCAGCCCCGTTGGCACGCCGTTTGGGACTTGCCGACAGCAATCCGCAGGGAGTGTTATTTGCCGGCTCGGGACCGTTCGCCCGAGCGATCGCCCGCGTGCTCAAAGCGGAAGGCTATGAGGTGGCGTTAATCGATTCAAGTTATCGGCAGGTTTCAGCCGCCCGCATGGAAGGCTTACGCGCACGCAAGGCGAACATTCTTTCCGAATATCTTCAGGACGATCTCGAATTGGCAGGGATCGGGCGATTCCTGGCCATGACTCCCAATGACGAAGTTAACGCATTGGCTGCGCTCGAATTTCAGCGGATATTCGGGAAGCGGTCCGTGTTTCGCTTGGCCTCGCCTACGACTTCCACGTCTGAGCAGGGCGAGTTGGCTGTCGTCGCTCCGAACATTAGTAAGACCTTGTTCAGCCCAGGAATGACCTATTCGGTGTTGGAAAAACGACTGGCAGGTGGCGCGGTGATTAAGAAAACGCCGCTTTCCGACGAATTCAATTTTGATGAATTCTTGGAACTGTACGGCGATTCGGCAGTTGTGTTGTTTGTAATTGACTCCGATGGCAGACTTTCCGTGCAGTCTGCCAAGGAACATCCCTCTCCCAAATCGGGGCAAACCCTGATCAGCATGGTGGATCAGGTCGCAGACTCGGACAGGGAATCGTGATGCAATTTCCGCCGTCATGTCTTCGTGGATCGTTGCCTTCGCGACGCCATCGATTTGATACAAAGATCGCAGCGGGTTGAAGGGACAACGTCGAGCGCAAGCATTAATGTGCACGTGGCCCTGAGTGTGCTAGCGATGTGGATTTCTTGCCAGGTTCCGCGTTCCGCACTTGTTTTGGCGGGTTCATTGATCCGGGGAACTGATCGACCGGTCCGTCAACGCGATGAACCAGATACCGTCCGGATCGAAATACGACCGGATAGCACCAGGGGAACGCCGACGTTGGAAGCTCATTGTAGCCGGGTGGTGGCTGATCCTGACCGTGAGGCCCGATCGCGAGGGCCTGGTCTAGCGGCAGTCCGCCTTCGACAAGTTCGGTCACGACAAATCGCTGTTTGCTGCCTTGAAGGGCTTCAACGATTTCGGATTGCCGATCGGGAAACAAACCGGCGAGCGTTTCCAAGTAGACATAGCGGGTTGATGGTTGCAGCTGCAACTTGTGGTACAGATGGACGAGGTGACCGTGGAAGCAGGTCAGTTCCCCTTGGCCGATTCCTTCTCCGCGAAGAAAATCAGCGACGGCATCGAGTTCGGTCCAACTGACGAATGGTGAGTCCGACAATGCATCTCGCACGGCAGACGTGCTGCCGTTCTGCACACATTCTGTCCAACAAGCTAAGCGATTCGGACGAATCATGGGAGAATGGGTGATGGCCAAACAAACAAAAGCGACCGTTAGCACCCGCGCGATCGATTCGAGTTCTCGCTTGGGCCGCCAGCATGCAACGACGGTTATTCCCAACAAAACGGCCGGAACGTGTATGTAGTCGAGCAGGTGCTGTAGCAGGAATGACTGCACGAGCCAGCCCAAGTAGAGCGCAGATAACAGTATCTGACAAACCTCATCACGCTGCGGAAGCGTACCGGTCGTCGCCTGCCGGCTCTCTTGCACGAAAGTTTTCAGCCGGTAGATGGCGATCGGGACGGCGATGAGATGGATCAGCAGCCAAGGCGAAAATCGGCCGGCCATCATTTGCAGTCGCGAAATTGTCCACCGGTCTCGCCCTTCAAGAAAGTACGATGGATTCCAATCGAACAGTATTTCGACGAAGTAGGTCCAAGCCCCCGATGCATGCATCCAAGCGATACCGACGGAGCCTGCGATGATTCCGCCGACGACAACGCTTGCTACGTCAACGAAATTGGCATTCAGCCTGCGCACTTGAAATACAGAGACCAGACAGCAGCCGAGTGCGGGGATCGCGATGAAAGGCTTAATCCAGAATCCGATACCCCATACGAGTCCCTCGAGAATTGACCAAGCGACGATCGTTGTGCTCCGTGCCGAATCATCCGACAAGCGGCGGATTTGATTGGCTCGCAAATAGATAGCTACGAGTGCCGGTAGCAACATCCATGTGTCACGTTGACAATGGCACCATTCAGACATCGACGAATAGAACAAACACATGAGTGCCATACAGAGAACTGCGATACGTGGCGTTCTTCCTGCGCGGCGCACGATTATGCAAAGGGCAACCGCGATCATCGTGAAGCACAAAAGGTCCGCTGCTCGGAGTGCCTCGGACGATTGACCCGCCAAGTGACGTACGGCGTAGTGGACCCAGACGACACCCGGGAGGTTGGGTTCGAAAATGTCACGATAGAGTGTTCCGCCTTCAGCCACGACGTTCGCTTGAAGATCGTAAAGGGCCGTATCGGCAGTTAACGGCATCGCCAGAAAAAGCGGCAAATTCAGTACGATCACGACACCAAGCAGCACGTAGACCAAAACCGTCCAGATGTCGAGCTGGTTGGCGAAATGGCTCACAGATTGTTGTGGGTTTAGACTGCTGGACATCGGCAAGCTGACAAGGGTGGTTGTGGTTCATCCGAAGGTACGCAGCAAGTTTAGATCAGATTGCTGATCACAGTTTGATGGGCGACGATCATGTTCCAGATTCTTCGCGGTACGAAAGGCACATCGGCGAGAATTGCTCGGAACGCCACGACTCATGCAATCGTTTTCTTCGGAATCGCAAGTCGCGCCGATTTTCGGGCAAACCCCTGAACCGTGGGCTAAAGTCCTAGTAACACATTGTCTAGCTGTGACATTCCGTTGAGATGCGCGAATACGCAAGTCGCAGAATGTTCGACGTGTAGACTTAGGACTCCGATTCCCTCAACTCTTGGTGGCCGGCGCTGTGGATCCCACTCATTTGAACGAGCTCAAAACGCTCGAAGACAAATACTGGTGGCATGTTGCCAAGCGGCAGCTTGTTGTCGAGATTCTCAAGAAACAGTTCCCGGCCCCGGGCAAACTCATCGAGGGAGGTATCGGGTCATCCAGGAACCTGATCGAATTCCGTGACATGGGGTATGACGTTGCGGGATTTGATGTGATGGAAGAAGCGGTTGTGCTAGGCCGTCAGCGTGGATTGGACGATGTGCATCAGCTCGACCTCGCAGAGAGTTGGCCCATCGATGCGGAATCGGTCCGAGCGGTCGTGCTGCTCGATGTCTTGGAGCATTTGGCTGATCCCGTCCAGGTCCTTCGTAATGCCGCAGGTGTTCTACAGCCCGACGGTGGCATTATCGTGACGGTACCGGCCTATCCGTGGCTGTATAGCAACTGGGACAAAAGCCTAGGGCATTTTCGCCGGTACACCGCGCGCGAATTGCAGTCGCATGCTGATCAAGCGGGCCTGCAGACACGTTGGATGGCCCATTGGAACGCGTTTACCCTTCCGGCGGCGGTGGCCGTCCGCGGGTTGGACCGAATCAGACCGCGCGGTGGTGCGCCCGATTTTCCCCGTGTTTCCCCGATGATGAATTCGGTGCTGCTATCGTTGGCTCGGGCAGAGCGGAGTTTGCTGCGACTCGTCAAAGTCCCGGTCGGATTGTCGATTGTGGGGGTGTTGACGAAATGATTTCAACTGTTTCGAATCGTCCGACTTTGGACAAATCCCTCATTAGCATCGTACTGCCGGTTTATAACGAAGCGGCAGTGCTCCATCGGCTTTATCAATCGATCACAGATGTCTTAACTGACGTCGCGTGCCGTTTCGAGATCATTTTTGTCAACGATGGTTCGAGTGACAGCAGTGCGGAGATTCTGGATGAACTCGCCGCCGAATGCCACTCGGCCAAGGTCTTGCACTTCTCGCGAAACTTCGGCCATCAGGCTGCTGTACAGGCCGGCCTGAACTACGCCAGTGGGGATGCCGTAATCATCATGGATTCGGACATGCAGGACGATCCTGGTGTGTTAGGACGGTTTCTCGAGCAGTGGCAACTCGGATACGACGTGGTTTACGCCGTCCGATTCCAACGTAAAGAACGTCTCTGGAAGCGAACGCTGTTTTTCTCGTTTTATCGTATTCTCAATCTCGTTTCCGATATTCAAATTCCAAAGGATTCGGGCGTATTCGGGTTAATCGACCGGTCTGTTTGCAAACAGATTACGGCGATTATCGATCGTGATCGTTACTTTCCCGGCTTGAGAAGTTGGGTTGGCTTTCGACAGATCGGAATTCCGGTGGAACGTCATGCGCGCCATGACGATCATCCACGCGTCACATTGATTCAACTATTTCGGCTGGCGAAATCGGCCGTTTTTTCGTTCTCTGCTATGCCCTTGATGATGTTCTATGGCATTTCGGCAGTTTCGATGCTGGTCTTCCTCGGCTGCTGTGGGTTTTCTTTGTACCACAAACTGTTTACAGGCCTGGCTGTTCCCGGATGGACTTCTATTACAACGATCGCGTCGTTCTTCGGAATGCTTAATGCCTTGGGAATCGGAATTCTTGGCGAGTACGTCATTCGCATCTATGACCAGGTCCGGGCTCGCCCCCAATACATCGTGGCGCGGCAATGTAACTTCACTGAATCAGCGGCCGATGCTGACGGGGGAATGCTTGATTGGCTGGCCGATCAACGAGCGGTCGTCGAGGCAAGCGCACCATCTTTCGACCCAGTCGCCGCCGAAATCGATTCGCATCGATCAACGCCGCTGACAAAGCCTCGTTGAATGGCTCGGCTGGCCACACACTGCGAGGTGCGAACCGGTCAATGCTTGGCCCAATGAGATTCGCGGCGGGAGAAGCCCTAAAAAATTGCAGTAGAAAGTCAGTGAATATTTTGATGTTGCAGAAAATCAACATGATGTAACAGCCGCTGCAGTAGTAACTTGCAAGGCGATGGGGGATGTGAAAAGACAACACCGAAAAAGCTGGAAAAAACCTCGACCTCGCGACTTGACTCGCCTATCCCCTGACCTAGGTTTGCTGTGTGGAGAACTGGTAGAAAGCCAAGAAAAAGCCTTAGGTGGCAACGGCTTTAGTCGGAACTCCGCGAGAGTAATCGAAGATTCCCAGCGGTCGAAAACTGATTGCAAACGGAATCCAATCGGTTGCTTTCTCAACTCTTCGCAAACTTGCGAGGAGCCATGAAATATGGGGCAAACCTCAATCGAGGTTGCGTTTTGGGTGCGGAGTTCCTGGCATGATGAGTCATTCGCAGACATCGTTCAGGGGCTCAACAGTTTTGCTGTCGCCGACTATGTGGTCGGCAAAAAAAGATCTTACAGAAAGAGAGGCAACGATGAGGGGATTGGCAAAGAGCGTAAAGAACTTTTTGGTTTCTGAAGATGGCCCGACCGCTGTTGAATACGCTGTCATGTTGGCGTTGATCGTCATCGTGTGTTTGACCGCCATTCAAGCCGTCGGTACGAACGCCAATTCGAAGTTTGAAGAAATTCGCGATGCGTTGACATAAGTCGCTTTCGTCGACGAAGTCGAAGCATTCAAGCCGTCCGTTCAAATGGTGGGAAACCACCTTTTGGGCGGCACGGCTCTTTTTCCGAATCTGAACAGATCGAACGAATACAAACTCCCGGACCTTTCCCTAGTTCGAGAACGACACACTAAAAACAAAGGTCCCAACAAATGTTCCCGTTTTGGATTGAATTCGAAGCCACAGCACTCGTTCAAATTGTCACATTTGTAGCTTCAGCCATCACGTGTTTCTATGTCACGCTGATCGGTGCCGGCTCGAGGGCTTGACAGTTTTAGTAGGAATGACGGACCACGAGCTGGTTGGCTCGCGGACCGGAGCGACCGAAACGGACGACGGCTGAAATCATATCAGAAAGGCGCCCCGGAAATGGAATGGCAAGAAATGCTCATTGAGAATTGGCACGTGAAGGTTGTTTGTATCGTGCTGATTGTTGCTGCATACATTGATGGAAAAGAACTTCGAGTTCCCAACTGGATTACGTTCCCCATGGTTGCGGCCGGGTTGATTTTCAACATCTGGACCGGCGGCTGGGAAGGCCTGGGAATCGGGGTCTTGGGAATGATCGTCGGCCTTGCCTGTCTGCTTCCCTTGTATGCCGTTGGCGGCATGGGTGCGGGAGATGTCAAGTTGATGGCCGGCGTTGGTGCGTGGCTGGGTGTCAAAACGACATTCTATGCATTTTGCGTTTCAACGGTCGTTGGTGCCGTTATGGCCGTCGCAATGGTGTTGTATCGCAAGAGCTTTCAAAAACACTACGCCAACTTCCTAATGATCCTGACCGAATGGATGCAGATCAAAAACCCCCGCGAGCTCTCCAACATTGCCGCTGAACGAAAGTCGTCGATGTTGCTGCTGCCCTATGGGATTCCGATTTGCATCGGATCAATCGGGTACTTCACCTACGTCGGCCTGATCTAAATCCGGCGTTGCATCATTCAGGACACAGTGGCCAACGGAAACAGGCTGGAAGTCTGCGGAAATGCCGTGATTCATTGGAGATGAGACGTCCATCGGACGTCCAAATGAGGACGAAAGATTCGCAGACAACTGAACGGACGTGTGGGCCGAATTCGGGAGGAATTCCACTCACAACACGAGTAATTCGAATAATCGGAATTGTCAATTCAGTCGACATCCCCGTTATAAGCTGAAGCCTTTACTTCAGTGCTGCCGATGATGAATGTGATATGGCGAGATTTCCGGGGGGAATCCCGGGTGCCATCATCCGGCGGAACTTGGAAGCATTTGCTTCGCGGGTGTCGACCTTAGGTTGAACCACGTTGCAAAAGTCCATGTGGCAAAAAGAGATTTGTTGCGGGCCCCTGCTGCGGGACTGCGAGAATCCAAGTTCCAAAGGGTGCTGAAATGAAAATGAAGTCAGTTGTATTGTTGGCCGTCGCCATGGGTTGTGGTCTGGTGGCCATGTTGGGGGTTCAACAGGCGCTTTCGAGGGGCAAGGATAAGGGCACAACCAAAATCCCCGTTTTGGTCGCGATTACAGAAATTGCACCGGGGACTTTGCTGAGCGACTCCAATGTCGTGTTCCAGGAATGGCCCAAAGAGAACGTACCCGAGGGTGCTGTCACAACCAAAGAGGAGTATTTGGAACGAGCCGTTAAGACCTATACCGTTGCCGGCGAAATCATCATGAAGGGCAAGCTCGGTGAAAAAGGAGTTCACGGAGCCTCCAACGATATCCCTGAGGGGATGTGTGTGATCGCCGTTCCGGTCAATCTGACGACTTCTAATAGCGGATTAATATTACCTGGCGACCACGTTGATGTGTTCGTCACCTACGATGCGATGGAGCGACACGGTCGAGTCAAGAAAGTCAAAACAGCGTTGGAACATGTCAAAGTATTTGCAACCGACAGCGTGCGAGACGCACTCGGTGCTGATACTGCAGAAATCAAAGCGAAAAACATTTCATTACTGGTCACACCCGAAGCTGCCAAAGTTCTGAAACTTGCCGAGAGCATGGGAACATTGCATTTGGCGTTGCGACCGAAAGACACAACTCAAGCACCGGCCGAAGTGCCCGACCCTGATCAATTTGTTGCCGAACTTTTGGGGCAAACGATTGAACCGGAAGAAGCACCAGAGCCGGTAACAGCACAGGATGAACCAGGTGATCTCAACCAATTTTTGGATCAGCAGGAACCGGTTGAAGAGCCTGTCGAATTAGCCAAGGAGACTTGGACGATTCGAATTTATGCGGGCAATGAAGTGCGAGAGGAAGTCATCGAACTCCCGGAGGAACCGATCGCTGAAGTTGAATCCATCGACGGACCAAACGTGTTGGAAGATGCAACGATCGAAGAGCCTAACGGCAATCTCGAGGCGCCGAAAGAAAGTTGGTATCGGAAGCTAAAGGGTTGGCTCGGAACGGTTCACAGCGGTACTGCGACAGCGAGCGCATTATCGGTAACGGTGGGGGGTCCTGGTGATGTTGAAGGAGCTATTGACGAGGATTAAAACGAGTTCGGTACTCAGGGACTGGGATGTTCCATACCGAGCGAGAGAACGACTTTCGTTCCGCAATCGATGAGGTGCAGGGATGCCGACCATTTACAAACGCGTGACCGCGACGACGTTAGTTTCCGCAATTGTCGTTGCTACCAGTTGTGCACAATTCCTGCGGGCCGACGAATATCTGTCTGCAACCGACGCGGGACAGGTAGTCAAGGTGACTGCCGAACGCGTTGAAATCGAGATTATCGAGAAGTTCGCCAAGGATCTCGAACTTCGAAATCGCATCGAGCGAGTCGATGGTTTCGATCCGGCGATCATTGAGGTCACGCCGATCGATCTCGAGCCGCACCGCGTGCGTGTTTTGGCTCTCGCTCAGGGTGTGACGACAGTTGTCCTGGTTGATGAATTCGGTAATTCGTTTTCCGTGGAGATCTTCGTCAAGGGTGACGCCCGGCATTTGCAGGCAATCATCGATAGAAAGTTTCCCGACGCTTCCGTGGAAGCCTTCAAGATTCAGGAAAGCGTCATTCTTCGCGGCATGGTGTCGCAGCCTGAGCACATCACGCAAATCGTCGAAATCGCCGAAGATTATTTTCCGCGAGTCCTCAACCAAATGACCGTCGGTGGCGTTCAGCAAGTATCGCTGAAAGTGAAGGTCATGGAGATTCAGCGTGCCAAAGTTCGCGACTTCGGCTTCAACTTTCTCTACTTGAACCGTAATGGATTTCTTAGCAGCACACCGGGGCAATTGGTGCAATTGGGCAGCACAACGCTGCCGTTTGGTAGCGGACCAAGTGTTCAATTCAGCGAAAGTACTCTAAGTGCCGCCTCACTTGCGTTTGGATTGATCGGCGACAATTACATCTTCAACGGTTTTCTGGATGCCCTAAAGCAAGAATCGTTACTCAAGATTCTCGCTGAACCGGAACTTGTCACAACGAACGGACGGCCGGCACACATGCTGTCCGGCGGTGAATTTCCGATTCTTGTTCCGCAGAGCCTGGGAACCGTTACGATCGAATGGCGAGAGTTTGGTGTTCGCCTGCAAGCTGTTCCAATCATTCTGGGAGAGGGACGGTTACGACTCGAACTTGAGCCCGAAGTCAGTGAACGTGATTTTGCAAATGCCGTCGACGTCAATGGAACGATCGTTCCCGGTTTGACAACTCGACGTGTCAATACGCAGGTCGAAATGAATTTCGGCCAGACCATTATGATCGCCGGTCTGATTTCGAGTCGCGAAACATCGAATACCGACAAGATTCCGTTCTTCGGCGAATTGCCGTGGATCGGTATGGCGTTCAGCCGAAAGCGGCACGACCACGTCGAAACTGAGTTGGTCATTCTCGTGACTCCCGAACTTGTGGCTCCGTTGGATCGAGGTCAGCTTCCACCAGGCGGACCGGGGCAGTTCACGACGATCCCCACCGATCGAGAGTTGTACCGAGACGGATTGCTCGAAGTTCCCAACTACGGATTGGGATGCGACAACTGCGACTTGCCGCAAGCGGGAGTCATTGGTCCCGTTCATGTAGAAAACACTCATCCGCTGGGAGTTCCGCCGGCTGCTGCACCATTGCCGGTCGAAAACGACCAAAACGGCTCCCGACCTGGGATGATTGCTCCACCGGCCCCACAGTTTGAGGTGCCGCAGGTTGAAGGCGTCGAGGATACGCAGGCCGGAATCTTTCAACAGCTGCGCAACTCGTTCTCCTTTTCGATTCCTAGGTTGGGCCGGCAGCGTGACAACGCCAACGAGGGAGTTCAACAAGCCGGATTCGACGACAGCTTCCAAATCCAGGCTGATACCGTCCAGGTCAATTCCGCAAACGGTCCGGCTCCAAGGTCAACGTCCTCGACGAGCCCGGTGCCCAGACCGTCCAATTGGCAGCGTGACCGGCCCGGCTTGATCGAACCCAAGCCGAGTCTGATTGATCCCGCTTCGAGTGGTAACTAAAGATCGTTGTCCCTGAGCATGCTTACTAGACAGTCACGGCATTCAATTGAAGGCATAACGGGAAAATGAAAAACGTCGTTCGACTGGCCATTGTTGATCCCAATGATGCGACTCGTGGATCATTGAAGAATCTCCTGTTGGGAATCGACTCCGTCTGGTTGGAAGCGGAATGTTCGCGATATGAATTCTTCGCTGACGTCATTCAGCAAACTCAACCGGACATCGCATTGATTTCGCTTGATTCCGATTCGGCCCAGGGCCTGCAACTCGTCGCCCGCATCAGCCAGGAACTTTCCAGTTGCTGTATCCTTGTCATTAGCAGCTCGCAGGAAGGCAGCCTCATCCTTCAGGCTATCCGGAATGGGGCAAGAGAATTCCTGAGTTTTCCGCTGAAGATTGAAGATTTTCTCGCAGCGCTTGACCGAATTCAGCAAGCGCAAGGAGGCCGCGAAGGCGACGGCGAAATCCGTTCGAATCATGTGATTACTGTCGCCGGCGCTGGTGGAGGTGTTGGCTGCACTTCTCTGGCCATTAATCTGGCCTGCGTGATGGCACAGCACGAACGACGCAACGTTGCCATTATGGATTTGGACTTGGCATTAGGCGACGCCGATGTTTGGCTCGACATTATTCCCGATTACACGATTCAAGATGTCGCGGAAAACATCACGCGGCTCGATTACTCGTTGCTAAAGCGATCGTTGACGCGGCACGATTGCGGAGCGTTCTTGTTGCCTCGTCCCGTTCAATTGGACGATATGAGCACGATTACTCCAGACGAACTTCGTCGTGTGATCGCACTATTGAAAGCGACGTTCACGCATCTGGTCATCGATCTCAGTAAGAGCTTCGGCCCAATCGATATAGCAGCCATGGAAGCTTCGGACACGATCTTGCTTGTTACACAACTTGACCTCCCCTGCCTGCGAAACATTGTGCGATTGACGCAGTTTTTCGATCTCCATGAGGGGCTGTCCGAAAAACTCAAAGTTGTCGTCAACCGGCAGGGACTCGAAGACAATCAAATCAGCATGAGCAAGGCGCTGGAGACCATCGGGCGAGAAATCTTCTGGCAAGTACCCAATGACTACCCCTCCATGGTCGAATCACGCAACAACGGATTGCCATTGTTGTCGCACGCCCCAAGGGCCAAGCTGACAAAGTCGATCGAACAGCTGGCAAATAGCATCGACCATTCCGAAGTTGAACTCTCGGAATCGGAAGATCGGAAGCAGAAAAAAGGCTTGTTCAGCTTCCTCAGCAGTGGATCACGCGGCTAACGTCCAACGAAGCTTTTCAAAGTGGCGCGTTGGTCTGAAGGTTGCCGGCAGACCCGACGCTTCCTTAAGCGATCCGGCGCGCTTCTTTCTGCAGCCCCTCGGCGAGAAATCTGATCGCAGGTTCGGCCATGCGGTTGAAGTAATCCCAGGTATGACCGCCCCCGGTGGTTTTAAGGTCCGATTCAAATGGGATTCCCGATGATGCTAGCTTGCTTGTGAGTGTTTCGACCGCTTCAAAACAATGTTCATCGTATGGATCACACGCGATGAATTGCTGTCGGACCCAGTTGAGCGGCTGGATTTGAAGCGTGACTGTTTCCTGGCGTGCCGATTCCTGATCGGGAAACATGTCGTCCAACGGCAGGCCCTGCCCGTACCATCGGTGGAACTCGACGGCCGGCGAAATCGCAGCCACGACAGGGAACTGACTAGGATTGCGATAGGCGATTTGAAGTACGCCCTGCCCTCCCATGCTGATGCCGAGCAGTCCAATCATCGGTGGCTGAATCCTCCAATTTGCTTCAATCGCCTGCATGACGTCTTGTTGCACGAAGTTCAGCGGTGTTAGGTCTTTGTCGAACTCTGGGCAGTTCCGATCAAGCCACCAAGATCGTGCGCCAATGGGGCAAATTGCCCGCAGTCCGAAGTTTTCCAGACTGTTGGTAAATTCCTGGCTCGACCTCAGTGTTTTGAGCCCATGGCCATGCAAAAAGACGATGGCGCGTTCCGGCTCCGAAACTTGGGTGGGTTCAAAAATATCGGCTTGTTTGCCGGAAACTGCGAGTTGGCTCCAACGGCCCACAAGGTTGCCTCTTCCTGGTTTGCAATCGAATCAGGTGACGTCACCAACGTATCAAGCTTGTAAGACGAGTGTCAGTCATTAAGGTATCAGTTTCAATTTAAGACCAACGCCGCAAATTGACCAGTCGGCTGGCGTGCAAATCTCCAGCCGTATCGGTCGCGGCGACAACCCAGAATTCGGCAGGGTTTCCAACCAGCAAGTCGAAATCCCCGATTCGGTTGTGCGGAGCGACGCCATGAGACCGTTGATAACCTCTTCAGAAATTGAGCAGGAAGTTGCAAAGCTCGGCAGTACAATTGCGGATGACTACCAAGGTCGACGATTGACAGTGCTCGGAGTCCTCACTGGGAGTATTGTCCTGCTGGCCGATCTAATTCGCAGAATTGATCTCCCATTGCAAGTCGGGTTGATCCAGGCCGCCAGCTATCGAGGACGTACAACAACCCCCGGTCCGCTGGCGATCAATCAAGATTTTCTGCCGGAGATCCGCGACAGGAACGTGCTGTTAATCGACGACATATTTGATACCGGGCAAACGCTCAGCCGACTTGTCGAAATCGTCCAGCAGGCCAAGCCGGCAGAGATTCGCACGGCAGTGCTTCTGCTCAAGAAAGGCCGAAGCACGGTCGAAATGCGCCCGGACTATGTTTGTTTCCCGATTCCGGATGAGTTCGTCGTTGGATACGGGCTGGATTACAACGACGAGTATCGCCACTTGCCTTACATTGCAGCGCTTGACGAAAGTGACCTTTGATTTCCAATCGACTCCAAAGTCGCGATGTGGCGCATGGTTATCATATGCATGCCGCAGCGGCAAGAGGGCGCGAAAGGGCAATATTACTTCTTTTCCTGTCAGCCAGGGAAACTTGATTGGGGCCAAGCCGCAGAGTGGCCCGTCCCAAACGTTGGACGCAAGAGAATTCGCAATCTCGAGATCATTGGGAATTGCGATCGATGGCTAACATCATCCTATGGCGGAATGGATGACGTCGTGCAGAAACGACACGACATCGTCACCAACTTGTGAAACATCGAGCCGGATCGAGCGAGGCAGGTCCTCGATTCTACTTTCTGCGGTGATGGCTTCCGGCGATCGGCCCAGCCACGCAACGATGGACTGCTCCGACTTGAGTTCGTCCGGCATTGTTTCCCATTGCTTCATTTCCAGGCCATTGAATGAAGATGGCAGAGCATTGATGATGTTTCTTTGAGTGGATGCATTCCCACCGGCGAGAGCAACCAAAAGTGGTATTTGCCGAATCCGGCAGTGCATCTCTTCGACTGTGCAGTGCCGCGACGGATGGATGACGTCGCTTGCGATTTCGACCAAAGGATCAAGTACAAAACGGCGATACCAGCAAGCCTCGTGTGGGATCTGCAATCGAGGGTGGTCAACCGTCTGGTCCCCGTAAAAGATGATATCCAAATCAATTGTTCGCGGCCCCCAGTGCTGCTTGCGAGTCCTCCCGAGGTCGGATTCGATTTCCTGTGTCACTTCCAGGAGAGCCAACGGTTCGAGGTCGGTGTGAATTTGGACAGCGGCGTTGAGAAACGGGTTTCCTGCGCTACTTCCCACCGGTGCCGTCAGGAATTGAGAGCTCGATTTCCCGAGAGTGATCGCCGGGTGCCGACTAAGCCGATGGGCGGCTTCGTTCAGGTGCTTCCCCGGGTCGTCGAGATTCGAGCCGAGAGCGATAAAGCAATCAGGCATGGCAATTCGTTGATGCCTCTCCTCCTGAGATTCAACGTTGATCGGTAGGGCAACTCGGCAGGAACGGGGGTTACAGCGTATTACGGTGACTTGTGGCCGCGACAATCGCGTTTTGTTCGATGATAGCTAGTTCCCACGAGCCAGAAACGCCCACGAAAAAAGTAAACCGCTCTAGAATCCGTGGTTTTCCATTTCGGTATCGATGTTGCCCCAATACGAATTTTGGTTTGCCCCAAACGCCCCGATCGCGACGATGACTGTCATGAGAATCATTGCCAGCATTACGGCATATTCAACGGTTGTCGCCGCTGTTTCGTCGGTAATGAATGCTCTCAGCAGTTTCATGTCGGTCAACCCAGGTTCAAGCGGACAATTTCAGAATAAACTCTGCCACATGACAGTTGGGGTCGTTGCCAATATCTCCGTCCAGTGAAAGACTACGACACGAAACCGCAGTAGTCAAAAGAGAATCGTGACGATTGGCAGGTGACACGTCCAGGAATGGATGAGTGCTGTATCGATTCTTCTGGTTGTAACGCTCCGCCTCTCGCTGCCATACTACCAATTCGTAATTGAGCCATCGGGGCGACGATACAGCGTGATTGGTTGCGAGTGTTCTGTGACCTCCGCCAGAAGTTCCAGTTGGCTCGTGTCGACTTCGACTCCGAGCCCCGGACGACGATTGGGCCACATTTTGCCGTCCCGAAAATCGTAGCCTTGGGGAAGATATGGAATTTCCCTCATGCCATTTCCTGTCATTTCCATCATGACAGGTCCGGAGAACACGCCACAGGTATGGACGAGCGCGGCCTCGGAAATGGGGCCTGTGAAATGCGGTATGAGCCCGACGTAGTGTGTTTCGCAAATGGCGGCAATTTTCATGAATTCGGTAATCCCGCCGCAATTGGGGATCGAGACCCGCGAATAGTCGATCAATCTGTTTTCGAGCAACTCGTTGATTTCCCAACGATCACCAAAATGCTCTCCGACGGCAATGGGGACTTTCACCTGCGGACGCACCTGGCGATAGGCACCCGGGTTCTCGGAGCGGATCAGGTCTTCCACGAAATAGGGTTCCAAATCCTCGATGAGATTGGCCAGACGAACGGCGTCGGGTAAATCAAATCGTGTATGAAAATCGATCGCCCAGTCGCCGTCCTTGCCGACGCCTTCCCGGATTTGGAGACATTGCTCATACGTGTCTCGAACGGCGTGATGAGAATTAAAACCGGCATCGGGGCGGGGGCTTGAAACACCAGTTCGGTAGGTGCGAAAACCGGCTTCGATGCAGGCGCGAGCGCGTTCAGTCAAGCTGCCATCACCGGGAAATCCGGTCGAATAGCACTCGACATGGTCGCGAGTCAGCCCGCCAAGCAGATCATGAATCGGCAGGCCGAGTGCCTTGCCTTTAATATCCCACAGCGCCATATCCAATGCACCCAGCGCATGAATCTTTTCTCGCCCCGGTGGATAAAAATAGGCGCGATACATCAATTGCCAAAGATGCTCGATACGGTTGGGATCTTGATCGATAATCAACCCCGCACATTGCCGAATCGTGTCGACAGACCCACCCTCGCCAATCCCAGTGATTCCCTGATCCGTTTCCACCGTGACGACATGAAAACTCTGATTGAAAATGGGACGAGAAATCGGCGAACGATAAAACCGCACACGTTTGATCTTCATCCGGGACAATTCTGCACGTGCTTGTTGTTGAAAGCCCAAGGCCGCTGCACCCATCGCCGGCAAAGTTAAGAAGTCTCGGCGTAGCATGGGTAGTTTCTCCTCAGGCAATGGTTTGATGGGCAGGAACGGGATTCGTTGATTCGCGCAGGATTGGCAGGAATCTGAAACTGTGCGACAAAGGCGTGGCTTGCGGATGTTGGGAGTCGACACCCCGTCATATTCAATCCTGCGCGCCGACGGCAAAGCTTGCTTCATGGAACTTCATAATTTCCATGGCCTTTTTCTCGTACACAATACGAGCACTATGCGGGGCATCTGGAATGATCAATTGCTCAAATGGAATTCCGAGCGAAGTCAAAAAATCCATATAGGCCAGGTTATTTTCGTAGTTGAAGCCCTTGTCGCCGACATAGATCAAAATGCGAAACGGAAATTGAGGATCAGCTGCATAGGCACGTGCCAAATCGTAGGTGTTGTAGCCCGGTGCAAACTTAAGCGTCTCGCTCTCACGTCCGTCGTTCTCAGAGATCGATTTCTCGGTGGCATGTCCTCCACCGCCCGGTGCGGCCGAGCAGAATTTGTCAGGGTGCTTAAACATAATTCGCGCCGTCCCGCGGCCTCCTTGCGAGAAACCTTCGACGGCCCGTCCGCGGCGGTCAGCGATCGTGCGGTAGGATGCATCGACATGCG
Source organism: Planctomycetaceae bacterium (assembly GCA_028284485.1). Lineage (GTDB taxonomy): Bacteria > Planctomycetota > Planctomycetia > Planctomycetales > Planctomycetaceae > JANQRQ01. The sequence goes on from JANQRQ010000062.1 coordinate 24,184, forward strand.
GGATTAGTTCCTGGATGAATACGTCCTCACCCATGGAGTCCTTTTCGGGGTAGTTGTAATGGCTGACCACTCCGCCATTGACGAATACATAAATCGCCGGCGATACCAATCCGGCGGCCATTGCTGCGTGAATATCGTTGGAAAGGTTGACGCTTTTTGTTTCACTGCCCGGTCGGCCGCCATGCAGGTAATACACAACCGGGAATCGGCGGTTGGGATTGCTGGCATCGTAGTAAGCCGGAGGCAGGTAAATGCAATACCCCACCGGTCTGTCCATTGACGGGCTGCTAAACGTCTTGTGAAAAAGTCCGGGCGGATAGACCCGTTCGGGAAGTGGGTTGACCCATCGAAATGTCGGAGTTGGCTTACTCTTTGCCGATTCTGCTGCGGAAGTTGATGCTGCGGAATCGACGCGCGATGCACGACCCTGGGCTGGCAAGGTTTTGCAGACCGTTATAGACAAACACAGCATAGCGATCACAGAGAGATGCGGTTTCATAGATTTTCAACCTGGCTAACTTTGCGAACTTCAATTGGTAATTGTTTTGGATGAGGTCACTCGCGTAGCTCACAGCGTATTGCGCTGACTTGTGGCCGCGACTATTGCGTTTTGTTCTGTGATTGCCGGCTCCCATGAGCCAGAATCACCCACGAGAATAAGCAAACCGCTATAGTGGGCGACGCGATTTGTCCTGCAGATTCGATTCACGGGTGGAAACCTCTCTTTACGATTTCAGTCCTATGGTAGCAAACTTGCTGAAGTAGTGCGGCTTTCGTCGAGCGATTCGCATGCTGCGGCCGGAAAGGACTGGTCGAGCGCTTGCTGGCAGATCGGATGGCGAGACACAGTGTTCTCGGGCGCGGGAATTTGTTGCTAAACCAAAATTCGCCGACTATGCAACATTGGATGCAGAATTTCGGTTCGACTCCATGGCGCTGGCCGATTTGTGATATGCTGTACGAGTGATCGATCAGTGGCGATTGACCAAGGCGCTAGCATGCTGACTGTCTATTCCGAAACGAGGCCATGTTGCTCTCGGCTTTCCACCCGAAGAGATTTTATTCGGGTCGGGACCCTCGGATTGGGGGGATGGACACTTGCAGACCTTTTGCAGCACAAGGCGATCGCCGCCGATGATGCCAGCTACGTAAAGGACAAATCGGTCGTTTTGTTGTTCTTGTCCGGCGGCGCGAGTCACATTGAAACGTTCAACCCGAATATGGGTGCGCCGTCTCCCTATTGCAGCGTGACCGGTGAAGTCGCCACAGTCGTGCCCGGGATGTCATTTGGCGGTACGTTTCCACAATTGTCGCGCCAAGCGCACCGGTTTGCCGTTGTTCGGTCGTTTCAGCACAGTGTGAGTGGTCACGCCCAGGCCATCAATCATGTTCTTGCCGGGGGAACATCCGCGGATGGCAAGGGACCGACGGGATTCAGTATGGGCTCGGCATTTGCCCGGCTGCGCGGTGTGAATCATCCGGTCACAGGAATGCCAACTTATACGCTGCTGAATTCGGATGAGATCGACCCGCAGTACATCAAGGAAAAGCCTCGCGTTATAAGTGGTTCTCGACCAAATTCGCTCGGGGCTGTTTACGGGCCGTTTACTCCGGGTGGAGAAAGCGACGCCATTCGCAATATGGAGATGAATATTGCCAACGATCGCCTTGATGATCGTCTCGAGTTGCTCGCAACTCTCGATCGATTCAAACAACAAGTCGATTTAGTCGAGCAAATGCAGGCGGTCGACAAACACACTCGGCAGGCTTTCGATTTGATTCTCGGTAGTTCCGCATCGGCCTTTGACCTGAGTCGAGAGGACCCACGTTGGGTCGAGCGGTACGACACTTCACGATTCCGCGTCGGATTCCGCAGCTTTCGTAATTCGCAGTTGGGTCGGCATATGCTGACTGCGCGTCGTCTGATCGAGGCAGGTTGCGGATTCGTCACGGTTCATAGTGCCGGATGGGATCTCCACGCCGATCGCAATAACCCGGGAATCGAATCTGGAATGGAGATGCTAGGACGTCCTGTTGATCACGCCGTTTCCGCATTCCTGGAAGACCTGGAACATCGCGGAATGAGCGACGAAGTGCTGCTGATCATTACGGGTGACTTCGGCCGGACTCCGGGTATTAACAACCGGGGTGGACGAGATCACTGGCCGAAACTCTGCACGCTCGCCCTTGCAGGCGGCGGAGTGCCATCGGGAAGCATCATCGGAAAATCAGCTCGTAAGAATGACGAACCGGTGAGCGAACCGATTACTCCGTCTCACCTTTTTGCGACGGTTATGCACACGATGTTCGATATTGGACAAGTTCGTGTGACACGGGGCGTACCACAGCCGCTCATGCGTTTGATCGATGCTGCCGACCCGATACCAGGAGTCGTGTGATTCGCGGAGCGCGGCGGAGTACAACTCGTCGCCATTTGGTCTCAAGCAGCGCGGCGTTCACCAATGTTGTGGTCGAAGGGTGCATTCTTCCCGGAGTCGTCCGGTGCCGATGTGTTCGCTGAGGCCTTGATCGTTTGCGGGCTTTCTTCGCGAATATCGTCTCCCCAGTCGGAAGGGCAGTATCGGCAGAATGCATCGAAGATGTGATACAGATCGTCGAATCGTTTTCCGCGTTGTCGATCGGAATTCCCAACGGCTTTGATCGTGGCCCGAATTCCGGAAGGTTGGACGACCGAACATTCCATCGACCAATCGATTTCCTTATTGGCGTCTGGTTGCTCACTTCGCCAAGAGACTTCGGAGATGAGTGCATCGTCTAAGGGAGCGAGAAATTCGAGGCGCAGGTGTTGGCCGCCGATTTCATTCATATGGTTCTGAATTTCCTGCCAAATTTCTGACGGGCGCCGCGTTGATTCTTCCTGAAAGCGGGCAATGACCATGCCGGTCCGAATGGCCTGCGAAGTATCCGGGAGAAGCTGTCGCACGGCCTGAATATGCTGAATCAACAGAAGCGTTTCGTCGTATCCGAACAGTCTTGCAGAAATCAACATTCCCACGATCGTCAAACAGGCGGCAACAGCCAGGAAATCGTTTGCCATATAGGTCGAAATGACCGCAGCCATCGACATCAATATGCTCAGCCCGGCGATGAATAGCAGACAACGCTGTCGCGATAGCCCGTGGTCTTGCAACCGGTGATGAATATGGTTCCGGTCTGCAGCCCCAATCGGTTGACCGGATAGTTTTCGGCGAACAATGGCCATGGTTGTATCGAACAACGGCACGCCCATCAGCACGACTGCAATCAACAATGCAAATCCCGTGGCTGTTTTGACCGAAGCTTCGATTGAAAGAACTGCGATCAAAAAGCCAATCGACATACTGCCCGAATCGCCCAAGTAGATGCGTGCCGGTGGCCAGTTGTGCCACAGAAATCCGGAAAGACATCCTGCGAGGATGAGAGCCACGGCGGCAACAGCCGTTTGTCCGACCATCGCCGAGACGGCGGCCAAAGTCAAACAGACGATGACGCCGATCGTCCCCGCGAGTCCATCAAGACCATCGATCAAATTGACCGTGTTGACGCACGCAACAATCCAAAAAATCGTAAACGGAACACCGAGATAGTTCAGGTCGAATTCGAAGCCGAACAGGCTCATTAACTCGACACGATTTCCAAATACTGCAAACAGCACTGCGCCCACGATTTGTAGGCTGAATTTGTATCGGGGGCGCAATTCGTAAACATCATCCCACAGTCCAACAGTTCCGAAATAGGCCGCCAGGATCGGAATGATGGGAAACAAGCCGGCGACGCGATCGCTTTGCGAGAACCAACTCAGCTGCGTGAAGCCGGCGATCCAACTCGTCAACGCAAACGAGAGGAGCAACGCGACACCGCCCATTAAGGGGATCGGTGCTTTGTGGGTCTTACGGATGCCATCCGGATGGTCGACGATTCCGAATCTCAAGGCGATGACTCGGAATAATCCAGTAAGGCCCAAGCATGAAAGGAGCCCCGTTAGGAATATCGCGAGCAGATCCCAGGAGAAATCAATCGTCATCGGCACAATGCCAGGAGGGTCAAGCCAAAGAGATGAATCACTTGGTAAGCGATCGATAGTCCGCCTCAACGAAGTCCGGACCGGATCACGCTTTACTTACATAAACTGCGCTGAATCGTGCTGGTGCATCTACTGTTGTCAGATGTCGATATTATGTACTTGTGTACATTATTTCTCTATGCTGACGGCTGCGAAGTATAGCCAGACAGCCCGATGCGTCAAGCGGTCTCTTGAGCGATCGAGAATCTTAGTAACTGCTGGTCAATTCTGGGAATGAGGCAGCTCCGCCGCAGGCATATTGGGGCGACGATCGTCGTCGCGGCGCAGACTCAGTTTTGATGACTGCGGAATGCGCAAGGCGAGCTCAAAAATGACCAGATCGCGGCGGGTGCGCCTATGTCAAACCCGAGACTTTGGCGCCTTTCGGCAGATTCAGGAGATCGAGATTCACGCACGTCTCCGCAAGAAGAGTAACACCTCTCCCCGCCATGCCGTGCCGGATCAATTGGACGACGAGCCGGACGAAGTCTCTTGAGCAATCGGCGGTTGGCCCTGGGCGACGCTGTAGCTATCAGGCTCGTTGGATTTAATCCAACCGTCCAAATCTGTCAGGATGTCATTCGGAAACGGCGTTCCACGAGGTGCGACCACCAAATGGTTCACCAGCGGCCGAATTTGTCCATAAGCGCCCTGCACGACTCGGTTGCCACCGGCCTGATCCAGAAGACCGAATTCTTGCCCATCGATTTTGCCATCGAATGACATGTAGACTTTGACGAAGCAATCCTGCCAGAAGAACGGGCGTCGATTCTTGTTATAACTCATGGCCATTTGCAGGCTGAGCTTTGCAATCTGGTATGCGATCAGGTTGACATTGATGGAGGAATCAAGCGGAAGCCGACCCATTGACAGCGAAGCCTCAGACCGAACTTGCCAATGACGTGTCGTATCTGCAATCAAGGTTGCCAACCGTTGCACGACAAATGGCTCGCCCCGCTCACCGAGCACACCAACGTCGCCCAATGTTTCGGTCAACCGCATTTGGTACCAGTGATGCAGACCAGACCGGTCCAATTCCTTGTTAATCGCGCTGGCGATCTCAATTCGCTTTGCAATCGACGGTGCGCCATACAAAAGAATCTGACGCAGTCCGAGTGCGGCTCGAAGTTTGATCGGATCGATTTGCGAATCGTCCGTAAAAACGGCGAGGACGGTATCGAGAGGATCGGTATAGACTTCCGGCGGAATGTTACGCTGGCGATCGGGATCTTTCGTATTGAGTTCACTTAGCAGGATCAGTGCGTTCAGGCGAACATAAAAGTTCCCATCCAATAGTTCCTTACAACGCTCCAAAATTTGCGAAAGCACAAACTCGCGGTTCGCACCGGGGCGGGCATAGCCAACGTCACGCAATACCGCCTTGCGCAAGTCGACATAGTCATGACCAAGTTCATTCAGGTGCGGTTTGCGGTACTTGGCCATCGAGAACTTGTGAATCCGCCAGCGAATTCCGTCTTCAATCATTTTGCGGTCATCATCGTTGTACGATGATGATTTCAATGCCCGATTGTAAGACGGGATCATCCGATTGAATGCCTTCTCCTCGTCATCGGTGAGGAGTTCATTTTCAATCAGCATCACCTCTGGAGCCTGTGCCTTCGGAGTAAAATCCTTCGGCAGCGGCGGACCGGTTTCTTCGGGTTCGGCGGCTTCTGTATCTGTCACGCCGCTTTGAGCTTCGTCCGCAGGGGGTTCACCTGCGTCTTGGGCCAATACCCGCGACGGAACGGCAAGCAAGGCGACGACAAGTACCAGGCAGAACGAGATTTCAGTGATATTCTCAATCGATCGGCAGGTTAAAACCACCACCGAATCAAGTGCGGTCGTCAATCGTCGCACGGACTGATCCTCATTCAACATCGCGTAGGAAATGGACGGGGATCCGAACACAACCCTCAAATCACGCTGGCAATCGTGACCAACTCCAAACGATTTAAACCGTTAAGGCCACGACCATCGGCGCTTGCGAGGTACGGATTCCTATAATCACCGTATCAGGCCAGTTTGATGACTGTCAAGCAGTTTCTCAAGACACAAACGCCAACTGAACATATGGTAGCGCGAATATTCTTAATTGAGCGCCAGACCCTTCGCAATTACCTGCAAAATCGTCAAAATAGGCCCGCCTGAAGTCATACGAATCCATCACGCCCGTAAGGATTGGTAGGTCATCCGTTTCGAAAGGCGGGGGCATGATATTGCTGTACTCCGATCCGTTATTTGAGCAGCATGACACCGGTTCGCATCCGGAGAGTTCCCAAAGACTCGCCCGAGTTCGGCAACACCTCAAAACTTCAAATCTCCTTGACAGGATGCAAAAAGGCGAGATTCAACTGGCAACGCGCGAGCAAATCGAGCGTGTCCACACATCCGAGCATTTCGACACGATTCGAGATTTCGCTCGTAAAGGAGGTGGACGCATCGAAGCCGATACGGTGATGTCTCCGCAGTCGTTTGAGGTCGCACTCCACGCTGCAGGTTGCGCGGTCTCCGCAGTTGATGCCGTTCTCGATGAGCAAACGAGCCAAGCAGTCTGCTTAAGTCGGCCACCGGGACATCATGCCTTGCCTGCATCGCCCATGGGGTTTTGCCTATTTAATAACGTGGCAGTCGCGGCGCGGCATGCGGTCGAAAGCCATGGGCTGGAACGTGTGTTAATCGTCGATTGGGACGTACACCACGGCAACGGAACACAGGACATTTTCTACGAGGACGAACACGTCTTTTTCTTTTCCGTGCATCGCTCGCCGTTCTATCCCGGCACTGGCGACGAAAATGAAACCGGCCACGGAGCGGGGAGTGGAACGATCTTCAACTTGCCGCTTCGGTTCGGAGTCTCCTGGAAAGACTATCGGCAGCGATTCAATACCATGCTAAGTGACGCAGCCCGACGCTGCCGACCTGAACTGGTTTTGATTAGCGCTGGCTTCGACGCCCATGCCGCCGATCCGATTGGATCGCTTGGTTTGGATAGCGAGCACTTTTCCGAGTTAACTGAAATCGTCGGCCAAGTCGCGGGTGACTACTGCCAGGGCCGCATTGTCAGCCTGCTGGAGGGGGGGTACAACGTCGATGCCTTGGCTGAGTCTGTGGAGTGCCATCTCAACTCGTTACTGGAAGTTTAGAGCGTGAGATGGTCGGGGCCCACGCTTGGCACTGCTATCGCTGGTAAATCGGCAAGAATCCGTTATCCAGCTGCAAGATTGTCGAATTGATCGCAGTGGTGTAGACCGGGCCAATATGCCCTTCTTTCCACGAGCCTGAGGCGCTTTGTTTGCGGATGATGTCCTTGCTAATTTCGTCGAAATACTTATTCCATTTTTCGTCGCCCAAGCGGTACATCACTTGCGCATAGTAATAGTGCGCGTAATGCCAATGGCCAAAGTAGCTCGAATTGGAACGTCCCGGCCATACGTTTTTTTCGCAAAATTCGAGCATCAACTTCACTTGTTTCGAATCGTATTCGCCGGCGTTAAACATGGCGGCACAGGCGGCCGCGGTAATGGCCGGTCGTGATCCGCCCCCTCGAATACTGTATTGCACGCCCCCTTCAGAAGTGGTGCAATCTTCGATGTACTTCTTCGCTTTGTCGATGATTTCTGTCGGTACCGAAATCCCCGAGTTTCGACAGGCACGCAGCCCCTGTACCTGGGTGATGCAAGTCGACCCTTCGTCAAATCCGTTACCGTCTTTTGCGGAAACATATCCCCAGCCGCCACGCGATGTTTGTGCCTCGGCACTAAAAATGACTGCGTTCGTGAGAACCCGCTTCAAGTCGTCGCGCCGTTCAGCATCCCCTTCCTCGCCGAACACCTGGGAAAGAAACAACATCGAAAATCCGTGGCCGTAGGTGTAATGGTAGTCGTTCTTGTAGCCGATCAGCCCATTCGGCTGAGACATTTCAATCAGATAATCGACGGCATTTCGGATGTTCTCTGCATACTTGCCCTGAGTTGTCGTCGATCCTTCGCATAACAGGGCATTGCCCGCAAGCGCTGTCATAGCAACGCGGTATTGTCCGCCGTCCGCTTCCCAATAGCCCTGTCGATGTTGGACACGTGCCAGGTAATCGAGCGCACGATTGACCGCGACCACGATCTGAGGATCTTTCTTTCGTTTTTCTGCGTGGCAAGGAACGCAGATAGCCGCCACCACGAGAAGAACCATCCCACGAAGAATGAGAGTCGACATCAATGTACGTCCTCTACAGCGTGTCCAGAATAGATTTCACGACGATCGAGATTGTTGACACAATTCAAAATGCACCAGCCGCGACAGTGAAACTAAACAGGGTTCAGTTGCCGATTGAGATTTCATAAATCGATACAGCAAAGGAATTCGGCGTTGCTTTCAAACGATTGCTATTGGCTGTTGCTTATTCGGGCAGTCGAGACTGAAGCAGGCCTTCGACTCATGCCTGTCCCGAAGTAGGACGTTCTTCTTCCGCAGGATCTAACAGCGAATCATGCGGAGTGTTCCGTCAATTCCGCCGCTTTCGCAGGAAAACCCAGCTGGTTTGGGGAGGCCATTTCCAGCTTCCCACGCCATTTTGAAGGTTAGCTGTCTATTGGAAAATCGGCAACCTCAGTTCGTGCCAGCGAGGTGTAAGAGCCTGGCAGAGCAAGTCGATCGGGGTGGTATTCAATTAGTGGACTCTTGGGGTTTCGGTGGTTCCATGGTCGGCTGTCGCAGATGAAATCCTGTGGCTCGTTGGTAGGCGTTGGCGACTGCCAGCAACGCGCTTTCCCCGTACAAACGGCCGGTGAATCGAATCGAACCAGGAGCGGCGACGCCGTTTCGGCGCTCCATGCGGTCGGGCAAAACCGCAGTCGGATGTCCGGTCAGATTGGTCAATAACGAGTCGTCGCCATTGACATACAAATCGACCTTCTCCATCACGCGTTCCATTTCCTCCATGACCAGGCTCCGCACTCGATTCGCCTTGAGGTACTCCACGGCGGGAACAAAGCGAGAATTGCGAAACGTATTGGGCCAACTATTGAGTCCTTCGGTAATCCCTTGCCTCGCAATTTCGTCAAACGCTGTTGCGGCTTCCGTTCCCAGAATCATTCGCAAGGGCGCCACCGGGTACTTTTCAGGCAGGCTAATCGGAGTCAGGTTGACGCCGAGATCCGCCAGCGTTTTTAGCTCCGGTCGATCGGCGGGCGTGCCTTCTTCCTCGAAGTAGCCGACCTTAAGCGTAGTAATCTCTTGGTTTCCCGGCCAGACAAATGGACGGTCCACCGTTGTGGGATCTCGTGAATCAAACCCATGGATCGCGCCGAGAATCAAGGCGCAATCCTCGATGGAACGTGCGATGGGGCCAATCTTGTCCATACTCCAGGAAAGCGTCATGCAGCCAAATCGGCTCACGCGGCCGAACGTTGGCCGCAATCCCGAAACGCCGCATCGCCGGCAGGGGGAAACAATGCTGCCATGGGTCTCGCTTCCGATTGCAAAACCGACCAGTCCGGCCGATGTTGCCGAAGCGGAACCGGCTGACGAGCCACTCGAACCTTCTTCAAGGTTCCAGGGGTTTCGGGTCTGCCCGCGAAACCAGCGATCTCCCATGGCGAGCGCACCAAGCGACAGCTTAGCGACCAGAACGGCTCCCGCTTCTTCCAGCCGTCGTGCCACCGTTGCTTTCACGTTGATGACCTGATCCTTAAAGGGAGTTGCGCCCCAAGTCGTCTTGTAACCTGGATAGGCAATTAAGTCTTTGGCCCCCCAGGGGATGCCATGGAGTGGGCCTCGATAATGTCCGGCAGCGATTTCGCGATCTGCACGTTCGGCCTGTTTTAGCGCCAACTTTTCGGTGAGGTTGACGACACAGAGCAGCTTCGGGTCGTATTGGCGCAGTCTCGTCAAATAAATCTTTGTCAATTCGGTCGATGTGATTTGCTGCGTTCGCAACAACGCCGCCAATTCGGTAACAGGCAAAAATGCCAACTCTTCGTCCGTCTGGGGGCGGGCGGGCGGCGCGGCATCGATCGGTGTGACTGGCTGTCGACCTCGGCTGGCAACTGGCTCTGCAGGTGCCGACGGATGAAACATCATTGCTGGTATTACGCTGTTCTTCAGCGGAATCTCTCGCAGCTTCTCGTAATCACGCACGGCCCGATTGACGGTTCGTGCGGCAGATTCGCGTTCTTCGTCGTTTAGTTCGATGCCTGCGACCCATTCGGCGTCTTGGATCATCTCGGTGGTAATGGCCGGTGAACCGTCCGACTGCGCTGCAACCGCCCGTTGAAAGGCGGCCGTTCCGATTCCCAAACCGGCCAGTGCCTGTAGGACCTTGCGACGTTGCGAATCAATCTTGTGGTTGTCCACGGCTGAGCTCTGATGAATGAAGGTAACTGTTAGTCACTTGGGCCGTTCCCAAACGGATTGGATGTGAAATTCAGTGTAGCCACTTAGCGAACGCACTTCCCCAATTAATCGCGAAAATGGGCCCTTGAGTAATTTGGGCCCCATGAACACGATCAATCGTGTTCGCCGGAATTCAGCAACTGCTGCCAAAACACCGCCAGATTGCTTGCAGCTTGATTGGCGGAGAAGTGTTTCACAACTCGTTGGCGGGCACAGGCACCGCGGCGAGCGGCGGCCGCTGGGTCTTGGGCGACGCCAAGAATCGCGTCCGCCAGTGCCGCGGCATTATCCGGTGGAATCAAAACTGCTGATGATTGATCGGGGAAGATCTCGCGAGTCCCACCCACATCGGTCGCAATCACCGACACGCCCGATGCTGCCGCTTCCAGCAGCACGCGCCCCAAAGGTTCCTGCTTGGCAGGATGAATCAACAGGTCGACTTCGTTGAGCAAACTGGGGACGTCATCGCGATATCCAAGTCGATGCAGTCGGTCGCCGATACCGGCATTTTTGAAAGTCTGTTCCAGGGCCTGCTCGAACTCAATACTTTCTGTTTTTTGCGAGAGCCGTTCGCCCACAACAATGTAATGGAGGTTTGGCAACTCGTCGGCTACGCGGACAGCTGCTTCTGCCAGCACGTCGTGGCCTTTGCGCAAGCCGATTTGGCCGATCGTCGCGCCCAACAAAGAGTCTTCCGACAAGTTCAGTTCGCGCTTCAAGAAGCCGGTTGACGGTCGCGGTTGAAACAAGTCGCCGTCGACACCGTTATAGAGGACCTGAACCTTCTCGGCGTTCATTCCTCGGCTCATGTGAAAATCGCGTGTTGCGTGTGACACGGCGATCAGCCGGTCATTGCGATTGAGATCGTCCATCGCCGCTTGGCTTACATTGAGAATATCGCGCAAATGAGCCACGGTGGGAACCAGCAATTGCGGCTTGAGGGCCCCGGTCAGACGCCCCATGGCAAGGCTATTGGCGTGAACAAATTGCGGCGAGATACGACGGACGATTTCAGTCAGGTTTGCCAACACCTGGTCTTGGTGCAGGCGTTTGCCGCTGTGATCGCGCATTGTCAGCGGCTCAATGGGAATCCCTAGTTCGTCCAATGCGCCGCTCAGTGGCCCCGGTGCAGCGACGATTGCAGTGAAATCGAACGAGCCGCGACCTTTGATTTGATGCTCCGCCAAGTCTATGGGACTTGACGGAATGAGCGATCGACCTGATTCTGGTCGGATCCCTCCGGACGGTTCTCCGCAAAGACGACCGACAACCGAAAGCATCGAACGTTCGCCGCCGTTTAACGTCCCATATTCGAACAGAATGGCAATCCGTTTGGGCGATGCGTTCTCGAGACTCACGGTTTAGTACCGGGCGAGATCGGCGGCTTCGCGCTTCAAATTGAGCTCCGTCACAAACTTCTGTGCGCCGCTGACCATCATCTTCAGTTCGCTGGCAAGAGCGATAAACTGCCAGCCCTCGGCAATACGCTGTTCGACTGCCTCGGTCGTTTGTACGTGTAAGCCGACGGGAGTACCGACTTTCTTGCCGGCAGCGAGCACGCGCTGCAGCATTTCTTCCAATTCGTCGGGCGTCGGGTCGATTCCGTCGGCGCCGCGCATTTGAAATGTCAGATCGTTCGGACCGACAAAGATCGCATCGACGCCCGGCAAACTGTAAATCGCCTCGGCATTCTCGACGCCCTCAGGAGATTCGGTTTGCAAAATGACCAGAATCTCGTCGTTTGCATGCTTGTAATAATCTCCAGCAGGTGCTTCAAAATTTAAGGCATGCAGTGCACCGCCAACTGAGCGATTCCCTTCCGGGGGATATTTGGCAGCGGCGATGGCGATTTTAGCCTGCTCGACCGTATCGACCATCGGAACGACAATGCCATGGGCACCGGCGTCGAGAACACGCTTAATGTGGTCGTGATCTCCCCGAGGGACCCGCGCCAATGGGACGCAGCCGGCATCGGCAATGCAGCCAAATAACAATCCGGCTTCACTCCAATCGATTGGGGAATGTTCCATATCAACGGTCAACCAGGGGAATCCGACTCGGGCCATGAGGCGCGTGGCCATGACATTTCCAAATGACAGCCAGGAACCGACCTGCGGTTTTCCAGCCTGAAGCGCTGCTTTGACGGGATTCTTTTTCATCGTTGAGGTATTCCTTTCGAATTGCGTCGGACCGACGGCCGCGAGGCAACCGGAGTTTCAATTGAGGGGTTCGCCAAGAATTTCATTCTCCGATTCCCAAGTGAGCCGTCAAGCTATGCCGACAAATCGGTGATGGTATGCTAACATCTGGCAGGCGAGTCGGGATGGCTCCGTTCGTAGAATTGGCGCAGCGTGAGGTACAGTATCGGACATGACAGAGTTTCATACGGTCGCGAAAGTCGGCGACATTCCCGAAGGAGAAGGACGTAGCTTTGCTGTCGACGGAAAAATGGTCGGCGTCTTTCTTACCGGTGGTGAGTATTGCGCCATCGACGATACCTGTCCCCATATGGGGGCGTCGCTGGCGAGCGGCTATTTGGAAGACGGTGCTGTCACCTGCCCCTGGCATGCCTGGCGATTCTGCGTGAAAGATGGCACCTGGCTGGACAATCCCGATTCCCGCGTAAAAACAACCGCGTTCCCCGTGCGCATTGTTGGCGACGAGATTCAGGTTCAGGTAACCGCTTCGGAGTCGGAAACGTCAAATGGCTCGACGGAAGAATCGCCCACGGATTCCTCAGAACCTACAGCTTAGTTGTGCGTAGCGGCGAAGGCAGCGATCGGTTGCGATGTGCCCTATGACAACTCGAATGTCCCACCAGGTTCAAGAACGACCGGGTTGGCGCTCGTTTCGGACTTCACCCGTTCGGCCCACGCGTTGGCGTCCTGCTCAATGAGCGGCCAGGTGTTGTAATGCACCGGCAAAACGTGTTTGGGTTCGATGAATTGAATCGCCCGCAGCGAATCGTCAGGCCCCATGGTAAAGTTGTCGCCAATTGGTAGAACCGCCAAGTCGATTCCCGCTTCGCCGATCAACTTCATGTCGGAAAACAGACCTGTGTCGCACGCGAA
>JANQRQ010000091.1 GCA_028284485.1 Planctomycetaceae bacterium
GCAACCCGTTCGGCATCTCCGCCAGTTTGTACCGGCGATGAAACTGTGTGCCAATACGCGGCCCGTAGCAACCGGTCGCCAACGTCGTGCGCGCCACTGAACAAACCGGGGCATTCGAAAACGCGTGATCGAAGGTCAACCCGTGTGCGGCCAGCGCCTCAATGTTGGGAGTCGAGGCTCCGCCTTCAAAAAAGTGCGAGAGGTAATGGATCGAATTGTCCTCGGAAACAATCCACACCACATTCGGTCGGTCTGCCGCATCGGCGGATTGAAGCAACGGTGAAGCTGTAACACTCGCCAGCAAACACAAATAAACGAGCACGCACATTTTCGGCATTTTCTCACCCATACTGAATGTTCATCTCATGTGGCTGTCTAAGGTCTGCGAGACTTTGCCCACTGATTCTGTCTTTGGAAACTTAGCGTTTTCTTTTAGGTGGCTTGCCACCGAATTTCGAATAGCGGTCTTGAAGGTGTTTTTCACGAGTGGCAAATGTTCCGCTGACAATCGGATCATGGGAATCGTCAGCGATCTGCTTCATTTTCGACAACACATCGGAATGCTGCACCGCCAGATTCTTCGTCTCACTGATGTCGGACTTTAAATCGTACAACTCCCAATCGGCATTGCGCTTCGGCTTCACCGCTTTCCAATCGCCCATGCGGACAGCGACTTTGTCGCTGATTTCCCAATAGAGGGATTCGTGCTGCGGTTGCTTTCGGCCCACAACGTTTTCGCCCAACAACTCCGGCAGGATGGAGAAACCGTCGATCCCTTCTGGGGCATCGGCCTCTGCCAGCTCTGACACCGTTGGCATGACGTCGCCGAAATACCACAGCAGATCGCTGACTTGGCCCGATTCGATGTGGCCCGGCCAGCGGACGATCATTGGAATACGTAGGCCGCCTTCGTACAACAACCCTTTATGCCCTCGAAATTCGACTCCCGTTTGGGGATTCACGTTCGGTGCATGAAACCCCCGCGGATGATCCGCACTTTTGAAATAGTCTAAACCACCGTTGTCGCCGCAGAAAAAGACGATCGTATTCTCATCGATACCGAGTTCGTTCAGTAATGCAAACACCTCTCCAACGTCGCGATCGACCATCGCGACCATCGCGGCATATTTCTTGGCCGATTCCGGCCACGGTTTGTCCTGATACAGCGTCCAAGCGGGATCGCTTTCGGGAATGCTAAATGTGCCATGCGGCGGAGTAATCGGCATATAGCAGAAAAAGGGCTGATCTTTGTTCTCGCGAATGAATTTCTTTGCTTGATTGACGATTTCGTAGTGGGAATAGGTCTGACCGTTATCGAATCCGGTGTTGCCCGCCAGCGGCAGTTCTTCACTATTGCGAATCAAGTATTGCGGGTAATAAGTATGGGCATGCGTCTGATCGTAGTAGCCTACAAACAAGTCGAATCCATGCTGTTCCGGGACGCCCGTTGATCCGCGTCCGCCGCAGCCCCATTTTCCAAATCCACCGGTTGCGTAGCCGGCGGTCTTCAACACCGATGCCACAGTCGGCTCCTCGGACCGAATCGCAATAGAATCGCCGTTCCCGCGAATCGATGTGTGACCGCTATGCTTCCCGGTCATTAATACACAGCGGGTCGGCGCGCAAACACTGCTTCCCGCCAACGCCTGGGTGAAACGAATCCCCTGCTCTGCCATCCGGTCGATATTCGGAGTCCTCATATGGGGGTGCCCCATGCACGAGAGTTCGTAGTAACCCAACTCGTCAGCCATGATGTAGACAATGTTCGGTTTTTCAGCAGCCATGGCGGACTGCGAGGCAACAAGGGCAATAACCATCACAAAAAATCGGAACACTACAGATTCCTCCCAACCAAATTCGCGTCACGATATCGATCGCGACATGCAATGCCGGATCTTTGCTTCACGCCCAAATGTCCTTCAACTCAAATAGTACGATCACTCAACCGTACTTGGAAACGAATTTCTATTCAAACGTAAGGGCGTGTCCGAATTGGTCTCCGGCGACCAAATAACGCTTGTGCCACAAGGAATCGCGACAAATGCCGTTCTCGGCACAGAGACAACTCATATAAGCAAGAACCACTGAGCTCTTGGCCTATGGCACCGGCGGCCTGGAGATCCACAAAGTGCCAACACCGGCAGACCCTTCGTGGATTAGGTAACTGACAACTGTCTTTCTCCGCATCGTTACCGGTCGAGAGTTACTGCCGAGTAAGTCGATATTCAACGTCCGTAACTGGTCTTTCTTTTGATACTCGGTCGTAAAGACCGGCCCCAATTGAACGCGTTGTGGTTCGTCAAACTCGATGATGACTGCACCGCGATGCCTTTGAAGTCGCACCGCATCGACGTTGGGCGTTAGCTCAGAAGTTGCGGGCTTCCAACGGCGGTCGACGAGGTATTCTACCTCTGACTCACCCGCGGCAAAAATCGGCAGTGTTTCCCAAAGCTGGGTGATGACGTCGTCTTCGTTCGACAGCTGTTCGCTCCTAATTCGAAGACCTTCATTCGCAAGCGTGAAGGTTCTGCGATAATAGACATAGCCAGCCGTAAGAATATCCGGCTTCTCAACCGTCCTCTTCGAACCCAACCCTCCAAATACGTGCACTTGCGGCGGATCGGCACTGGTTTCGAAGCTCACGCGTGGATTGCGTTGTCGGGCCGACGAAAACGCCGAACCATCCGCCGTTCGTCCCCAGAGATGATGCGTCGGCCACTGGTCAATCTTGTCCCAGGTGACGTAATTCCACTTTGCTGGGAGTCGTCCCAAAACGACTGAACCGGTCGGCCGAGTCCAGAAGGCAGCCAACGAACCACCAGCCAATGCTCCACTGCCGCCGATGTCATAGTCACGCCCCATATGCGGGACGGCTTCGACTTGAAAGCCCCATTCGTCGCGCTTGACCATCCAAAACTCGCCATCCAAATTGACATTCAAGTCGTCTTCCCGCGCAAACGGCGGAACGAGAAGCTCGTCCTTCTCGTTGATGGCTTTTTGAAAACGCGCATACGACCCGGGACGATAATGATCCCATGTGTAAGGGATGTCTGCCGGCCAATGGTCCTCAATCCATACGGGCGGACGCCCCGCGGCCTGTTGTTGACGCGTTAGCTTGATCGGCCGATTGAGCCGCACGATGCCCTTTTGTATGTCCGCCAGCATGTTTTGGCGGGTTGCAAATCCGAAGGCGCGTCCGTCATACGACTGCGGATCGACGCGTAGCCGAAACAGGGCATCGTCCGTCAGCATCGCTTCGGCGAACGGTCGCCAGGCCCGATCTCGTTGATCGTGCGAATACGGATCATTCGTTCGCTTCGCCCAGCTCGACGGACCATCGTACGAACCATCTGGCTCCGGAAAGTAATTGAGTGCCTTGAAACGAACCATCCGCTCGATGACCTCTGGCAGGAATGCGTCCCAATCGGCATCGCCTCTCGTAATCATCGCCGCTTCGGTCAAATGATACAGTGAGATCCCGTTGTAGCTCGTCTCAGGACCGTCCGCTTCGCCGATGTACCCGGCTGGATGAAATGTGCCGCGGCGCGGATCCGATGTCGCCGGACCGCGATGTGAACCGCCAAACAAGATTCGGCGTGCGTCATTCACCAGCCGTTCATGCATTGCCGGGTCGTTACCGAAGACTTGATCCAGTTCTGCGAGCGTAACGATTTCCCGCATATCCATGTTGGTGTTTTGATCACGGGGCGCAAGGCGTTCCATTTTCAACAGGTAGTGCAGCATCGCTTCCTTATACGCCTGCTGTAAACTCGTCGGGAGCAAGTGTTGGGCTCGGTCGAACGTGTAGGCCCATGTTCCCAAGTTGGCCCCCATAAAGTCCGCTTTGATATTGCGCGGATTTTCCTGGGCGGTTTCCAACATGCACATATCGACGAGTGCGATAACTATTGCTCGCTTGAGCAAACCTTCCGACCGATGGTACGGATTACCACCAAAGTCGAACTGTGCCCACCAAGCCAATCCCGCAGGACCGAGGTAGGAACGAATCTGATTCGCCTCGATTCTGGGCAGCGTAAATTCTTCTGGTTCAGCAAAGATCGCCCAGCGGTTCGGCTCCCGCCCCAGATGTCCCAGAATGATCCAGCTGCGATAAACGTGCTCGATATCTGCGGTCGGAAAATCCCTCGGAAACTCGAACGTGTGATTTTCGATGACAAACTCATCCGTCTCGAACGATTTCAAATGGTTGCGAAACGTCACCTGCCAACTATGTTTTTGCGGCAAGGTCGCCGGAAAACAGTCACGAACGAAACCTAGACAGAGCGCTAGCAGAACGAATCCTCGGAGCGCCGAAGTCCGGTGCCCTGGTTTCGCTGTGTTGAGGCATGAAAGCATCCCGGTACCTCGTATGTCTGTGTTGGTCATTTTCGATTGAGATTCACGTTTTCTCGTAGGCGTATCAGGCTCGTGGAAACCGACAATCGGCGACCAAGATGCGAGTTTCGTGCCCACAAAGTCAAGGATTCCGCCATACCGCACGTGCCGCTCATCGCCTTCCAAGTCGGTCAGCAGATGCTCTGGAATCCATCAACGACGCGTTGACGCAATGCGCCCTCACATTGGCGAGTCACTATAGCTTCGCCAACGGGGCATCGGCGTCGCCGAATTCCTTGGCAGGTAATCCCATGCGATTCATCAGCGAGAGATAAAAGCTGCAGAGCTTGCGGTTATCGTCGCCTGCGTCGCTGTAGTCCAGGACGCGCCCGGTTTCGAGCGTCCCGCCCAGTCCGCCGACCGTGAACAGCGGCACCTTCGTTGAATCATGTTTGCTGCCCGACCACATATTGTTGATGAAGATCAAGCAGGAATGATCGAGGACTGTCCCCTCGCCTTCCGGCATTGCATCGAGGCGCTCAGCCAAATACGCAATTTGGCTGCAGTAGTACCGAGATACCTTTTCCCAATCGTCTGACTGATCATCATGCGATCCGGAGTGATGGGCCTTCCGCACATCGAGGAACGGATAGAAAAGCCCGGAAATGTCGCGGCACAGCAGCAACGTTGCGAAACGAGTCTTGTCCGTTTGAAACGCCAACGCGACAATGTCGCACATTAAGCGCATGTGCTCGCGGATGTCTTCCGGCAAACCGTTGTCCGGACGTTCCATCGTAAACAAAGGCCGCCCTCGATCTTTGGCGCGCTCGGCGGCTTTATTTTGGTTGCCACGGAGCCGCTCGATTTGCTTTTCGACTTCGCGCACGCTTGTCAAGTATTCATCCAACTTTGACCGATCGTCGACGCTGGCACGCCGCCCTAAACTCGATGCCTGCTCTTTCACTCGGTCCAACACGCTCTTATTCCGTCGATTGCCACGGTTGTCAAACAGGCTATCGAAGGCAAGCGACGGGTAGACTTCCATCGGGACCGGCGATGTCGCATTTTGCCAGGAAATATGCGAACTATAAGCCATTGAGAAATTTGTCTCGTGGTAGCCGGTGATCGGCTGTTCGCAACCGAGTACGATACTCGGCAAGGCCGTCTCTTGCCCCAAATGATTCGCCAAGAGCTGATCGACGCTAATGCTTCCACGCAGCTCGGCACCTTTCTGCAACGAGGCGCCTGATAAAATGTTTCCGGTTTGGCCCGGATGAATGCCGACCCCGGTTGCGTTCTTGTTGAACAAGCCGGAGATGAAGTTCATTTTCTGTTTGAGCGGTTCCATGGGAGCTAAGCTTCGGCTCAACTCCATGTCTGCATCGGAATCCTTGGCCCACCAATACTCCGCGTTGATGCCGCACGCCATGAATAGCGCCGCGAATCTTTTGGGAAATCCCCCATCGGCGTCACTGCTCGACGATTCCGCTCCCCAAACCGGAATTGATTCCAGCCAAGGCAGCGCCATTGTCACACCCGCCCCCTTCAACAATGTGCGGCGGGAAACGATACGACGATGAATTTGTGAATCGCTCATTCAGTTCTCCCAGACGAGTTGATCCTGACCTCGCTTATTGAGAAACTGCGGACTACTGACAATTGACTCGATCAAACTGCTGAAACGGTATTCGTCGGCTTGGAGTCGACGCTGCATCTCGACGATCAACGGTTCATCGGACAGGATCAGCGATCGGCCCAGCCCATAGGATAGCAGTTTTCGGCAGAAGTTTTCTATGAATTCCTGCTGACGGTGCTCTTGAAGGTAAAGACGCAGGTCGGCCACTCCGTGCCCTTCAGCACCACCCGGAAATCGAGCCGTCACCTCGATCAGCCGCCCTCCCAGGTCTCGGGCGCGTCGCTCGCCTACCGGACCGTATCCTTCGAATGCCAGGCCAATCGAGTCAAATCGATCGTGACAACCGGCGCAACTTGGGTTGTCCCGGTGTCGGGCTAACATCTCTTGCAACGAAATGTCACCTAGCTGGCTTTCGTCGGCCGGCAACTCGGGAACGTTCGGCGGAGGGGGAGGAATTCGTTCGCCCAATAATCGTCGCACGACCCAGTAGCCCCGTTTGACCGGACTCGTCCGCAGCCCTGGCGAGTTGGCGGTCAGAAAGACCGACATCGGCAACAGCCCGCCACGGCCGTAATTGCCGGCATTGTCGACGCGCCACCATTCATGACCGGCGTTGTCTCCGGATTCGATACCATAATGTTTCGCCAGGACGGAATTGACGAAGGTATGATCTCCTTCGAGCAAGTCCAGAACGGAGCGGTCATTGCGAATGATATCGACAAAATATCGCATCGGCTCTTCGAACATGGCCTGTCGCAAATCATCGGTGAACTCGGGAAACCGATCGCGGTCGACGCTGTTATGTTCCTCAAACCGACGAATATCGAGCCAATTCGCAGCGAACTCCGTTGCCAAACCGCGAGTTCTTTCGTCAGCGAGCATCCTTCTCGCTTGCGCTGTTACGATTTCAGCATCGACGGTCGCGTTGTCACTTGAATTCAGCGATTGCAGTAGCTCTTCGTCAGGCATCGTCGACCAGAGGAAATAACTCAATCGACTCGCCAGTTCCATATTGTTGAGAGACCGCGTACCGTCTCCGACGCTGACTAAATCTGTTCGATACAGAAAATGGGGCGACATCAAGATTGAAACCACACTGTCGCGAATCGCTTCTTCGTGCGAAAGCCGGTCTTGACCTCGTAGTTGTTCGTAAAATCCGTGAATGCCTTCAACTTCAGCCGGCAACAGTTCTCGTCGCCAAGCTCGCTGAGCGAATTGGATTAGTAACTTCCGGTGCAGAGGCTCGGCTCTCGACCTTTCCGTCTCCACCCATCGAATTTGGTCGTTAATTCTCGCGAAGTAATCGGCAATGGCCTGAAAAGCGACTTCGTCATCCCCGAGGCGGCGTGCTTTCTCGAGATAGACTTCGCCCAATCTCTCGATCATTGATTGCGAGGCGGAGTCTTTATTCTCAGGGCGAGCAAAATCGAATTCCGGGTCGCGCATATAGCGCGAATCGGTCCGTTCAAACCACAAGAAACCTGAGTATTGACGCGTCGGCGCGGACGTTACGAAATCAAGTTCCTGCCACAACCGGTCGAGCGTCTTCCGCTCGTTGTCGTCCAAGATGAGCTCGTACAGCGGGCCGTCGTCGCGAAAGTAGCCCATCATGCTGTGAAATCCGGCACTGAGCAGACGTCCTTTCTCTTGCTTCTCACGCGGGACATCCAAGTAATCCCGACCACGTTCTGAAACATAGAAAGCATCCGGAAACACGGAGCAGAATCGTTCAATCGCCGCCAAGTGATTCGCTCGATCGGGCTCATCAGCTGGAAGTATCAACTCCTCTGGTGCCCCCTCGGGAACATCTTCACCTTCCACGAATAGTCCATCGCGATCAAACTTCCGACGGTGAGCCGCGTATTGGCGGTTCTTCCACAACACAAAGGTTTGCGACCCCTTATGGATTCCCGAAGTCGACAGGTTCTCGAATTTCGGCGCCAACTTGGCACGCAACGCACGCACATAATCGCTGCACTTTTCGCACGCCCGACGGGCCTCTTCCTCACCTGCAAATGACTGGATCTTTTTAAGCATGTTCTGCAAACGTGCAATTGGACCGGCAGCATTCTCGTCGTTGAGCAGATGCCACACGAGTTTTGCGTAGTCGGCGCTGACGCCAGCTTGGCGAGCGTACTCTTCTAAGGCTGTGTCTTCGCTGTCTGCGGATGCGTCTGGTTTGTTCGACCGATGGCGGTCGTACTTCCAGCAAACAAAAAAGTACTCTGACAAATCGGTCGGTTGCGTCTGATAGAATTGGACGATGCGTTTTACACAATACTTGTCCCGATCCGTGTCGGTGACGACCGGGTGCGGCGCGAAACGGAGATCGGTTTGAGTCAAAACGAGATGATCGGCAACAAGCCGTGAAGCACCAAGATATTTCTTCAGAAGGGCCGGCGACATCGTTAGTGATTCACCGGTGTTGTCGAAGCCCGCTTCGTTCGCCGGATCGACCGGAAACGTTTTTGTCGGTTGAATATCAACCGCAGTTAAATCCCGAATCGTATAGTTGTATTCGGCGTTACTCAGCCGTCGTGCGAGCACGGGACCGGGGTCGCCCGCCGTTCGATTTCCGTCGTATTCCCGTAAGGCTCCGATCCACGCAGACACAGCATCTCGTTCATTCTTCGAGGGCTGGCGCTTGGCATCTTCAGGAGGCATTTCCTCGGCGTTGAGCCTTTCCAGGATAATCTCCCAAGTTTGATGTGACTTCGAAACATCCTTCATCGACACGAATCCAGTCAGCTTCAACTCGGCCTCTTGTCGCAAATCGCCATGGCAACCAAGACAATAGGAATTGAGAAACGGCTTGACCGTTTTGTCGAATGCACGACTGAGTTCTTCCGGTGTACGTTCCGAGCCGATAATGGCATCGAAGGGATGGACCGACAGACCGATAGCGGCAATTACCACTAGAGTCGAAACGCGAGCATGAAAACGGTTGGCTGCAGGCATGGCGGCAGGATGTTCGTAGGAGGGATTGGCCACCTTTAAAGGCAACCGAATGATTTGCTTTATCGTACAATACAACCATAGAAGAGCCAATAGCCTGCGGTCTCGGGAAGCACAGGATTGCTCGCTGACGCTTCGGACCACCGGTTATTACAACGGAAATCGCGTGCAATAGCGGTTAAGATGGGGCCCAAGTGAAAGACAACGAGAATAGTCTGGCCACGGCGGCAGCCTATTCCTGAACGAAGGACAGCCACATGCCAATTTCTGCCAAACGCTGCATCCGAGTCGCTTGGAGCGCCCTTTATTTATGGCTCGCTACAGTGACCCTTTTCGACAATTGCTCGGCTGCGGAATTGTCAACTCAGACTCGCGAATCGCAAGACACATCTGCACGTCGGCTGCCGAACGTGCTATTGATCCTCACCGATCAACAACATTCCGGAATGATGAGTTGCACTGGCAACAAGTTTCTGCACACACCCGCAATGGATCGATTGGCCAACGAAGGCATTCGATTCGAAAACGCATACGTGGCAAATCCGGTTTGCGTACCCAGTCGGATCGCAATGGCCACCGGTGTGATGCCGGGCCGATTGGGAGTGTTCAACAACGGAATGGAAGCCAAAGTCCCTGCGGCCGTCGATTCCAATTCGTTAGGCAAGATCCTGAAGCGAGCCGGCTACGACACCTTTTATGGCGGGAAAGTTCACATGTGCCCGGAACTTAATCCTCTCAATGCCGGGTACGACGAATACTTCAAGGATCAGCGGGAGGATTTGCCGACAGCCTGCGTGGAGTTCATCGAACGTGAGCGTGATAAGCCGTTTTTGGCCGTCGCTTCGTTCATCAATCCGCACGATATCTGTTTCGCATACCGGGCCTACAAAGGAATTCGGGAAAAGGGGCCACAAAGCGTCGAGCACCTCTATCGCCAAGCGCAGGCATTGTCTTTGGATCAACTTCCGCCGCTGCCGGCAAACTACGCCAAGCCCCCACGTGAACCGGATGCTATCGAGAAGAACCTCAATCCGAACGCCGTGACACCTGCGATCACGATGCGATCGGAATACGATGATCGTGAGTGGCGAATGTACCGCTGGATTTATTGCCGTCTGACCGAACAGGTCGATATGCACATCGGTCAGATACTCGATGCGCTCCAGCGGAATGATTTGCAGAGCAACACACTGGTCATCTTTACCAGCGACCATGGCGATATGGATGCGAGCCGGCGTCTCGCATCGAAAGGTCTGTTCTACAACGAATCGGCGAGTGTGCCGTTTGTCATGCGGTACCCCGAATCGATCGTCCCCGGTACAGTCGACCGCAAGCATCTGGTATCGACCGGCCTCGACATTCTTCCCACGATTTGTGACTACGTCGGGATTCCGGCCCCGGAATCATTTATGGGAAGAAGCTTGCGGCCGATCGCAGACGGGAATAGTGCGGAACAGTGGCGTGAGTATGTCGTCACCGAAAACCATACCGGACGCATGCTCCGTAGCGAACGGTTCAAATACTGCGTCTACACCGTAGGAGACAACCGGGAATCGCTAGTCGACATGCAAGACGACCCCGGTGAGATGGTCAATCTCGCCTCAGAAGCCGAATACCGGAAGACACTCCTCGAGCACCGCCAATTCTTGCAGCAATGGATCGAAGAATCAGGCGATAACGAAGCCCAAACATTCGCGCTGGATGTGACCGGCGATTAACCGTCGAGACGCAAGCCAATCGGCTAGTTCTTTTCAATCAGCTCTAAAGCGCTCGCTGCAAACCGTTTGCCCAGCGTTTTGTAGCCATCTGCCGAATAGTGCAAATCGTCCTTGATCGCTTTTCCACGGCGATTCGTCCCGTCGTTGAGGTCGTCGGTGTTGACCCAAACAAACCGCGGGCTGGAATCTGCAACCTTAACCTGGATCTCTCGCAATTTCGTCCAGTGGGCGTACTTCTCGTTTTTCAAATCAAAGTCACTGAGCCGTCCGATCACGAAGTTCATATCATCTCGATCAAGGTCCTTGCTCAATTGCTTGTAAAGGCCGACCAGGCTCTCTTCGTAGACTGCACTCCATTCCATCTTGGCATCGCGTTCGCCCTGCATCCAAATGAAGGTGACCGAAGCCAGCTTTTTTCCTTCGATTGCCGGTTTAACTTTTTCCATGAGCCGATCGTACAGATCGCCGGTCATCTCCGGTTTTTCGCCGGTCGGGGATTTCCATTTTTTGTACCACCGCTGAATTGGCTGACCACCCAAAGCATCTTGGACAACGATGACGTGGTCTTTTCCCAGCGCCTTTTCCACGGCTGGCGTGAATGCTTCCTCGGGTCGATGGCCCTGCATGTTGGATTGTCCGGACAGAACAAATAAGTGATGACCGGCTTCTTCGGCATCAGCGGTTGTCGAAAAAACTGCTAATAGACTCGCGAGGCATAAGGTGATGGTCGGACGCATGTTGATTCCTATCTGTTGGATAACCGCCGTCGGTCGAAAAAGGTAATTGGAAGATTTCGAACGGTTCATTATTTTGAATAGCCGACAACTGACATGAAATCAATTCAAAAGTTCGCGAACAGAGATATTACACACAGCCACGAATTCGTTGAGAATCTGACTCTGGTATTTCGCGATACTCATCCACATCGTCACAAACTTCGGAAATCGTTGGCGTCGTAAACTTGATCGCCGTGTTGTCGCATAGAACGGCTCATTTCGATGTCCTCGGCAACACGGAACCATCTCCGGGGAAGACCGACCATTCGGCGTGCCGGTGTGGGGTGACTTTATCGGAAACGACACCGCGATTTTTCCGCGGCGCTTGATCGACGTTTTGGGCCATGTCGTGCCATTGCCGAATCATGCGATCACGCTGTTCCGATTTTTCGGACGCAAGATCATTCAGCTCTGTTCGATCGACTGCCATGTTGTATAGCTCCCAGGGACTGCTTCGAAAGCTGACGAGTTTCCAATCGCCGTCTCGAATCGCACGGTCCTGACCGAATAGAAAGTACAACGGTGATGGCCGGCTCATTGATGCCCCTTTGAGAATTGGCGCCATCGAAATCCCAGCGACCGGGTTCAAATCGCGGCCCGGCCATTGCGTCGGCAAATCGGCCTTGGTCACTGCGGCAATGGTAGGTTGCAAATCGATCAAATGTGCCGGACTGTGAATGATCGAGCCGGCCTCAGCGCGGATTCCGGCCGGCCAATGAAAAATCGCCGGCGTGGCAATCCCTCCTTCGAACTGGTTTTGCTTGTAAAAGCGGAAAGGGGAATTCCTAGCCCAGGCCCAGCCAGTGCTGTCGCTCCACCGAACTTTGGGATTATACGGCTCAGCGTCGTATCCGTTGCGCGAACGGTCGTATGGGCAGGCACCATTGTCGGAAACAAACATGATCAACGTGTTTTTCAGTTCTCCTTCTTCGGTCAGATTCTTGACAAGACGACCCAGCTCTTGGTCGACGCGGTCGATCAGCGCAGCGTAAGCTGCCATGCGGCGGCTTTCCCAAGACTGTGCTTCCGCAGTCAGGCTTTCCCAGGCCGCAATGTGATCGGGTCGCGGAGACGGTTCGACATCGCTTGCGAATAGTCCCAATTCGCGTTGTTTGCGAATGCGGGCCGCTCGTATTTGGTCCCAACCGACGTCGTATCGCCCCAGATACTTCTCGTAATCTTCTCGTAGGGGCTGCAACGGAGCATGCGGAGCATTGAACGCCAAATACAAAAACCAAGGTTGTTGCGCAGCGCGGGCTTCGTTCAGAAACTTCAATGCGAAATCGACGTTGGCGACCGTTGTGTAGAATCCCTTATTCGGCACGTTCCATTTTTCGCCATTGAGGCGAAACGTGTTGTCCCCTAAATAATAGTTGCAGGCTCCGGAAAGATGGCCGAAGTAACGTTGAAATCCAAAATCGGTCGGCTCCTCGCGCAGATGCCATTTGCCGCACATGGCTGTGAAATAATCTTCGTTCGATAGGACTTCAGCAGTTGTGACCGCTTTGTTCATGCTCTGGTTGCCGGCCTGAAACGGGTACCGTCCGGTCAGCAGGCTGATCCGAGAAGAGTGGCATTTGGCCGTGTTGTAGAACTGCGTGAATCGCAAACCACTCTCAGCCAGGCGGTCGAGCGTCGGGGTGTCGATTTCGCTGCCATAGCAACCAATATCAGAGTATCCCAGGTCGTCGACCATGATTAAAACAACATTTGGCCGATCCGATTCAGCGGCGATGAAACTGTTTCCACAAGCGAGAATCACAATTGCCGCGACGATTCGAAGGTGTTCCATTTCAACAATCCTTGTTTGGCCGGATCTTGACGTGACCATTCCGCACGCCAATCGGCTTAATCGGTAGTAATTCCGCAGTACTTAGTGTTGATCTGTTTTGTGACCAGGGAAATATCATCTCACGAAGTCCGAGTGAGAATCAAATCCGGCCGCCAATTTTCATCCGTCCAACCGCAAGACGTCTGGTACAAGGACGGTCTGAGATCGCCACCACCATTGCGATCTCTTTCATATCCGGTCAAGCATTTGAATCCTCAGCAACTCTGTGAGATGCTGATGAGGGGCGGAACGAGTCACTAAGAAGGTACTTTGTCGATGGCCGATCGTATCATTACAAATTCGGATGTGGTACATAAACTAGGATCGCCCCAGCGGCGCTCGGCTGGATTAGTCATGGCAGGCGTGCTGTTCATGTCGACCGGCGCCGCCAGCGCTGAGGTCAAGTTTCGTCATCACGTGGGCGATTCCGACATGCAGTTGTCGGGTGTTGGACAAACCGATCTCGCCGATGTTGATCGCGACGGCGATCTTGATTTCATTCTGGGCCGTCAGCGGGGCAAGTTGTTTTGGTACGAATATCGATCGGCTGACGAGTGGGTAAGGCATTTGCTAGGCGAGAATTCTCCCTCAGATGTGGGAGCAGCGGCCATGGATGTCAATCAGGACGGTTGGGTCGACGTCGTTACCGGGGGCGCCTGGTACGAGAACCCACAATCGCCGCATGACGGAGCGTTCGTTCGTCACGTCTTTGATCCCGACCTTGGGTCAATTCACGATTTAATTGCGGCCGACGTTAACGGCGACGGCAAGCTCGATGTCATCACCATGTCGGATAAAAATGACGTGCGGTGGTACGAAGTTTCACCTGAACCGCGTGAACAGTGGAAATACACGCCGATCGGTCCAAGTGTGCATTCGGGGATCTCTCTAGGCGACATCGACAGAGACGGCGACCAGGATGTTGTCCGCAGTAACGTCTGGTTTGAGAACTTGGGAGATGCCAAAGAGTGGCCCGAGAATCGCATGACCGAACCGTGGGGAGCCGACTTTCCGGAATTCGCGAATAACGCGACGCAGACTGAAACAACAGATCTCAACGGCGACGGGCGGCTCGACGTGGTTATCTGTGATGGAGAAAATCCGAATTCCAGAATTGCATGGTTAGAGGCTCCGCTTGATCCGCGGAACGGCGAATGGAAAACGCATCCGCTGCCGCGTGGCGATGAGGCACCTCGAGGCGCGCTGCATTCGTTGAAACTTGCCGACTTCGATAACGACGGTGATGTCGATATTTTTACCGTCGAAATGGAGGCGTACCCAGGTGCACGTCCGCCACGTTGGTTTGTCTGGGAGAATACCGACGGTCGCGGCACGCTGGTGGAGCGCGTCGTGCTCGACGTGAATCTGGGGGGGCACGAGGCGGTTATTGGCGATGTGGACGGTGACGGCGATATCGACATCTGCGCCAAACCGTGGCGCGCTCGCAAGGAGAACGCGCTCGGCGGCAAGATGCACTTCGTCTACCTGGAGAACCTTGCGAAGTAGACCGTCACTACGTCCATGAGATCACCGGCTCGGTTACGGCTGAATCTCGAACCAGCTATCGCGGATGATTGTCGTGTCGACGCTGTTACCGGCTTGCAGGCGGACCGTGTTAAAGCGGTACCCCCCACGAATGGAAAATCCGGGATTTGCCCCCACATAAGCGCGGCGATAGGCGGAGCGGCTATCCGGTCGCGGGTAGTCGATTTTGACGCCCTCAGGTAGTGTGTGACTGAAGTACGAGCGGCGAAACATCCAATTGTCACCCGCCCGCGATTCAGCTTCGCTGCCCGCAACACCGATCAACGCCACGGCAACAGTCACGATCACGCGTAAACGCAGCCGATATCGATGTGTCAATTCGGCAACACGATGCAAATTGGCAACATCGTGTTGACAGTTGTTGCAGTTTGGCATCAATTCGATCTCATATCGGGACCACAAACAGCGAAAATCGCCCTGTTTGACGATGAGATAACTATTTATGCAACTTGTGCGCCAACAACCGGAATTCCGGCTATAACGCCCTGCCAGCGGTCGCCACGAATGACGATCCAGCGACCGCACACGCTATCGCTTCGACGAATCTTCCAAAATCACTAGCTGGCCATTCTCTTCGTCGTAGGCATACATTTGAAAAGGTGGCAATTGAGCGAGCGGCACTTTGAACTCGTCCGGAGTCTGCTGGTACTCTTCAAACGAGGGGTAGCGACCCTTCTCGGCTTTGACCATCTCAAGGTGGCGATTGAAGTTCAAGATGCTGATTTCCGAAGTCTTTGCACTGTAAGCGGTCGCTGCCAGCGACACAGGATCGCTTCCAGAAACCTTGTTCTCGACAATCGTGAGATTCTTGTTTTCCGCCAATGCGGTTTCCAGGGCGACAACCTCTTTCGTTGTCTTACCAACAACCCCCGACGATGTCGAATTGTTCTGCGGCGCTGCAGATTGACCGGCGTCTCCGCAACCGGAGATTGCGAATAAAACCAATATGATCCAAGTGTAGCGCATTACGACAACTCCTTACAGAATACGGTGCGGATTGAATTGCAGCATCGTCTCCAACGGCCCGCACAACACACATTGTCTTCACTTCCAAGAGGCGATTACAAGGCAAGACGAGCGAGTCCGTGCCATTGGCGTTGTGCGCAAATACCGCATTCGTTCGAACGGTTTAAGCCAACCTGCCGGACGACATGCCCTGGCAGCATCGATGACTTTAGAACCGGTTGAAAATTCCAGGGCTATCGTTTGTTTATGAAGACAAACACACGACAAATGTGAAAAAACTGTCAATCAGAAAGCGTGAATTCGCAATCGCGAAACTCTTTCAACAGTTGCGTGCTGGTCAGGTCGAAATGAAGCGGCGTAACTGTTACGAAACCATCGGAGAGTTCTTTGATATCGGTTTCTGGTTCCATGTGGTGATTTTCGAGTGGATCGAGCCCGCTCCAAAAATAGACCCGACCGCGCGGATCGGTCCGCTTTTCCATAATGTCGAGATGCCGACGGACTCCGAGGCTGACCATTTTGACCCCCCGCGGCGGGGAATCCTCGACAGGTGGAATATTGATATTCCACAGTGAACCGTCCGGCGGTTCACAATCGAGGATTTGCTGAATCAAGGGAACGACGATTCGTGCGGCCCTTGCGTATCCCGATGGCGATTCTTCTGCTAACGAAACAGCGATTGAGGTGACACCATAAAAGGCTCCCTCAATCGCAGCAGCAACTGTGCCCGAGTACAAAACGTTGATCCCTGCGTTTGCACCGGCATTGATCCCGCTGACCACGATATCCGGGCGTTCGCGGCAATACTCCAACATGCCGAGTTTCACACAATCCGCGGGGCTTCCGGCGACAGCCCAACCAAAGTGGGCGCCATCGCGAAACTCTTCGTGAACAAGCAACGGATGCAAGTACGTCACCGTCAAGCCGACGCCGCTTTGCTCGGCTAATGGGGCCACAACCTGGACGTTCCCCGCCTGCTGCAATTCGTGATGCAGGGCATGCAATCCGGGGGCATGAATCCCGTCGTCGTTTGTTAGCAGAATGTTCAACTGCGATACCGTTGCTCTTGTAAAACGTGATGAGTTGGCCACGATAGATGTTGAAAGAATCACCGCCCCCAAGCTTAGCGGGTCGAGTCGGCGATAGACAACAATCGTGTGGCTACCGCGCAGAATTCTTAACTCAAAAGCGAGCCTCCGTATGAACGACCAACCAGGTCGCCTGTTCGCGGTCGTACCTGCTGCCGGAAGGAGTCGGCGAATGGGAAAACCAAAGCTGCTCCTCAAACTGGGGGGGAAAACAGTCATTTCGCGTTTACTCAAGGTGCTGACCGCATCTCAAATTGACGCGACCGCCGTTGTCATTCGCCCGGACGATGCTGAATTGGAACGCGAGGTAACGGCGACGAGAGCTATCGTTGTGAAGCCGCCGCGCCAGCCGGATCAAATGCGTGACAGCGTGGAACTGGCCGTCGGCGAATTACGACAACAGTTTGCCCCATCCGGGGAGGATGGATGGCTGTTAGTACCTGCCGACCATCCCGTATTGGATCGCGAGATATTGGACCAACTCGTCACAGCCTGGAAAGAATCTGATGCGGAGATTTTGGTACCGACTTTCGAAGGGAAACGCGGCCATCCGACATTTTTTCGCTGGCAATTTGCCGACTCGCTCGCCGACATCCCACGAGATCGGGGGTTGGATTGGCTGCTGGAGAAGTTTGCGAACAGTATCCACGAAGTGGCTGTCGATCGCCCCGCGGTGATTCGAGACCTGGATACCCCGGAAGATTACGAGCACCTCTTGAGCGAGTGGAACGGATCAGCCGAACACGACTGATCAGCGACACTTATGAGCCCACGCCAATAAACGATGGGCCCCTCACAATCGTTTTCGAACGTGACACCATGTCTGGGCCAACTGGCCATACGGGAAACTTCACAACTCGCGAAGAGTACCGAATCTGCGCAATCAAGAGATATTTGCCGAATTCGGTTCAGTTGTTATGCTCCCGGCCCCTGCCATTCCCCACGTAGGCAATGCGGGACAATGGGAAGTGATTGGGGGCACACAATTCAAGGCCATCAGGGGGCTGTAAACCTAACCCCGGAATTCGTTTCGGTTTTCGACAGCCCTATTGTGTTACAGCGTTCGAAATTTAATGCAAGGAAGCGGAAATGTCTCGAACGAGGATCGGAAATGCCGTTTCAGTTCTGGTTTCCCTGTTCATTCTCTCCGGATGCGGGTGGTTCGGTGAAGACCGGGACGACGAATTGGACGATGTCTTTCCGCAACTCGGCGCGGTGGAAGAACCT
Source organism: Planctomycetaceae bacterium (assembly GCA_028284485.1). GTDB lineage: Bacteria > Planctomycetota > Planctomycetia > Planctomycetales > Planctomycetaceae > JANQRQ01. The sequence goes on from JANQRQ010000091.1 coordinate 18,078, forward strand.
GCCGAGATTGAGCCGGAAATCACCGAGGGCAACCTCGAACTGAAACTCAAACAAGGTGACCGATTTCCGCTACTCAAGACTATCGAACAGACCCTGACACAGGAAACCCCGGAAGGCCCCATCACCAGCACGTCGACTTTGCGGCTGCTGATGGCCGTATCGATCGACGAACAGCGCCCGGACGGTTATCGGCGAATGGGTGTCAATTACCAACGGGTCCAGTACGTCCATAACGTCAGTGGCGAGCGCCTGGTATATGATTCCCAATCACCGCCCCAGTTAATCCCCGAAGCATTGCTCGCCTACCACGGCTTGGCCAACAACGGATTTGGATTCTGGTTGTCTCCCGAGAATCAGATCGTGGAATTGATTGGATTTGAAGGCTTCCTCGAACGCTGTACCCAGAATTGTCCCCCATCATCCCGCCAAAAGGTGCTGCAGCAAATTGGCCAAGAATCGGTCCACGATGGGGTCGCGAGTTTCGAAAGTATCGCCAACTTCGTCGACGACAGTATCGGGCTACTGCCCTACAACGCGACCAACCCCGAAGCAACGACCGTGCAAGTTGGCGAACGCTGGACCAGAAACCGCGACATTCGACGGCCTGTTCCAATGCAACTTGTGACGGAATACACGTTGAACAAAATCGACGATCAATTTGCACACATCGGAATCCGCGGTGCCATCAAACCGGCAGCAATACAGCAGGTTGGCTATGATCATCCAGCAGAATTCAAAATCTCGATGACTGGTGGATTCTCTTCCGGATATTGCTTGATCGATCGAAAAACGGGATTACCGGTCGATTCGCAGGTGCAGCGTGATCTGGACATGAACGTGCAGCTCGCAGGTGGAAATGCTTTCCAGCAGCATAAGACAATTGTCACAACCATTCAGACATTTCCACACCAAAACGCTGGTGCGACATCGTCCAGCGGCGTTCAGCCAAGCTTCACGGCGCCGGAAATTTCAAATGCTGGCAACTCCACCGAAACGTCGTCGAGAGCGCAGTATTAGCAACCTGCTTCCATCGTCTGACAAACCTGCGAAATATCCACGCTAAGCGCGTTCAAAATTTGGAAAGTGGTTTCAATGTCAATCAACTCGCTTGTACGCGGTTATTGGGAAGATGGGGCGTGCGGAACCGATGCCGATATCGTCGGTACAACAGCGAATCAATCACGCGAGTGGTTCGAGCGCATTGAGCAGCACCGCTACACTGTCGAGCCGTACATCCATTCGGTGGCTCAATTCACCCTATATCATGGAAAAAAGGTACTCGAAGTTGGCGTCGGCGCCGGGACAGATCATTTGCAGTGGGCGAGAGCCGGTGCTCAATGTTTCGGTGTTGACCTGACCGATGAAGCCATTGAAACAACGACGGCCCACTTGGCGCTACACGGGTTCGAGTCGAATCTTCAACGTGTTGATGCCGAAACATTGCCATTTGAGGACGACACGTTTGATGTCGTGTACTCGTGGGGGGTCATCCATCACAGCGATGCACCGGAGAGAATTATCTCCGAGATTCATCGCGTACTGAAACCGGGCGGGCGATTCATCGGAATGATGTACGGCCGGTATTCCTTGGCGACACTACGTGTTTGGACGAAAAACGCTCTGCTGAAGGGCAAGCCGTGGCGAAGTTTTTCCGACGTGCTGTATCATCACGTCGAAAGCCTCGGTACGAAAGCGTACACGGTCCGAGAACTCGCCAAAATGTTTTCGAAATTTCGCACAGTTTCAGCGCGCAAAATCATTACGTATTATGACAAGAAGGGGCTTCCGTCGTTCATCTCCAGGATTCTCCCCGATGATATGGGATGGTTTGTCGCACTGCGCTCGACCAAGTAGCCGATCTGCCGGGACTATTCGTCGTCTCCGCTAAGCCCAAGCATCGTCAGCCAGCGATGCCCCTTTGATGGATCAGCACCGTCGGTTCCTTCCCCCTGATCGACGTCGTCGCCGGACTGCATTCCGAATCGACGCATGTTCTTTTCAACTTGCGCGCTAAGATGGTTAAGCCTGGATTGCTCGCGCCCCAACCGAGCCCGTTCAAGAGATAGCTCGACTTCGGCGATTCGTAGTTGCTCATCAAGCCGCTTTTGAACGTCTTTGAGGGCCGCTTCCATATTCTCTGGTGCGTTTTGCAGCGACTCCCAATCGACGCTCGGTGTGCGCTTCGCGTGGACAATTCGAAGCTGACGTAACAAATGGGCAACATATTCGTCACGCAGTTCAACCGCTTGCTGCAATTCTTCCATACTGGCTTGCGCGATATCGATTGAGGGCGGGGCTTCAGTCGGGTCAGCTTCAAATTCTTCAATTTCGTCGAATTGTTCTGCAGCAACTTCCGTGGCACTGCTATTTGGCTCCGGCGGCGTCGAATGAATCTCGGCCTCTTCGGACGAATCGCCGAGCAGCTCGGCCTTCATCGATTCCCAAGCACTAACCGGACTACCCGGTGCGCCAGGCGGAAGATTCGACGGCAGTGCGCGTTCCGAGTTACCTGCCAAGTCACCCGCTTGCGGGAGCGCCGTGAGTGTCGCTCCGCCCGGCTGAACTATGAATTCGCGGATTTCGGTGACCTGGACTTCTAACCGACCCAAGATCGTTGCCGCCTGCATTTCCTGCCATTGCTCAACGGCAAGCTGCATTTCCTGAACGAGCTTTTTCTGATCCTCGACCAGCTCAGCCGGGATACCGCCAGATACGCGAGCGCCGCGATCGGCCCCAGTCCTGCGCAATCGATCGAGTTGCTCGGCAGCTTGTTCCAAGCGGACCGTCAGCGCAGAGACAAGTGTCTCTTTCTCCTCAAGCTGTGACTCGAGGTCGTTGACGCGTCCTTGGAGCGCGTCATCGCATTGTTGGTCGTTGATATCGGCCAGGGTAATCTCGTGCTGAAGTAGCGTTAATCGCGTGACGGGGAAACGGCCGTCTGTGCGAATCTCACACAGTGGCAATTCATCGTGACATTTCTGCGATTTCAGAACAGGGGATTCGCGGATTCCTTATGCGACAAGGACGTCTTGACGCACGAATGCACTCAGGCGGGCTCCGTACACAATCGACGGAGCTCCCCAGAATGCACACGAATATGCGTAAGTGTAGCTCATACCAGCACGATTGGAGCCTTCGAGGTGCCCGCGTGTTTCAACTGCCACCTCGGAATATACCGGCTTAGCAGACTACGCTAGTACTTCCGGATTGACGACGTTTTCCGGTGTTTCACCTGTCAAAACCGCAACAATCTGATGCGCAACTCGCGAACGCAATTCCCGAACGGCTTCGACGGAATAGAACGCCGCATGCGGTGTCACAATGACGCGTGCATCTCGAAACAGGGGCTGACTTAAGTCCGGGGGCTCCGGGTCGAATACGTCGAGGGCCGCACCACCAATTTGATTCTCCTGCAGCGCATGCCAAAGTGCATCGTGATTAACAAGCGGCCCACGGGATGTGTTGATAAGAACCGCATTCTCTTTCATGGCTGCGAATTCTTCCACACAAAACAGATGATGCGATTGTTCCGTTAATGGCAAATGTAAGGAGACAAAGTCGCTCGAACGCAAAAGTTCATCGAACGACACCATCTCACATCCCGTTCCATAGTCGTTGGCCGACGGTGTATGAGCGATCACTTTCAGCCCAAGACTCTGAGCTTTCGGAACCAGAGCCTGGGCAATTCTCCCCAGACCTACCAGGCCCAACACCCGGCCTTGCAATCGGTGCATCGGAGGTGCCGCCGCGAGGTCGTATTCGCCTTGTTTCGTTTTCGCATGGAAAAAGGCCAGATTCCTTGCCGAGGCTAGCAGAAGCCCTAACGCATGATTCGAGACTTCTGGCACGCAGTAGTCCGGTACATTCGTGACGGGAATCTTAAGCTCTGTCGCGGTGGCGACATCAATATTGTCGAGGCCAATCCCCATCCGACAGATCACTCGACATCGTCTGGCTTGGCGAATTGTCTTGCCGCTGAGTGGCGCCCAGCAGACGGCGATAGCATCGACATCTTGAACTTGCCGGGCCAGCGAAGTCTCGTCTTGGTTCGTAGCCTCTACGACGTCGGCACCAATCGAGCCGAGGATTTCACGTTCTAATTCGCTATCCGGCCAGGCCCGATCAGTAATGAGCACACGATATTGATTCGGCATGCGCCTGCTGCTTAGTTACACGCGGAACAATTGGCAATTGATCATCTCATCTCAAAAGATCGCTGGGATCTTTCGACGGAGACCACAAAAAACCATTGCAAAACACCGTGATCGAAAGAGCCGAAAGCTACTTGGGATTGGCCAGTACCGCAATCAAGCTGATCTGTTCGGTGCCCCTTTGAACCACAATCGTAAATTCTTTCCCAGCCTTCAATTGTGAAAAGGCGCGTTCAAATTCGTTCAACTGACTGATTTCTGATTCACCAAGTCGCAAGATTCGATCACCTTTTCGCAGACCTGCCTTCTCGGCCAAGCTCCCCGGTGCAGTCCCTAATACGATGTAGCCCGGTTCGTCGGAAGAAAAGTCGGGAATGCTACCAAAAAACGTTCGACTTCCCGATCGCGAAACTCGGGCCCGCTGCTGAATCGCGCGGTACTCCGGCCGTTTTGGTACTTCGATCATCTCGGCGACTGCGCCTTCGACAAGGCTGGCGATGCGTAACATTCCGTCGGAATTGATTTTTTGCCAATCATCCGTCGGACGGTGATAGTCGCTGTGCGTTCCCGTAAAGAAATGCAGTACCGGTATTTGTTTTTCGTAGAACGACGAATGATCACTCGGACCGAAACCTTGAGACCGCAAATCCAATGAGAGGTTCAAAGCGTCTCCTAAGGAAACGATTGATTGCTGCCAATGTGGAGATGTGCCCATACCAAATATCGTCAGTCGCTCATTCCGCAGGCGTCCAATCATATCGATATTGAACATGGCGATCGTGTCTTCGAGCGGAAAGACAGGCTCTTTCACATAGTGCTTCGAACCAATCAGTCCCCGTTCTTCCGCAGTGAATGCAATGAAGACCAGCCGGCGTGCCAACGGTTGTTCGCGACTCGCAAATCGACGTGCCAACTCGAGCAAACAAGCTGTTCCCGAGGCATTATCGTCGGCCCCGTTGTGGATATCAGTCGAGCCGCGTGACAACGATCCACGTCCGCCACGACCGACATGATCATAATGCGCACCGATAACAATTGTTTCGTCCGCAAATTCACCGTGACCCTCAAGCACACCGATCACATTCTTCATTTCGCCGCGGTTTCGGAAAATCGACGCAGCCCCCTCAGCTTTCCAATCAGCCAGTACGACACTGCGCGGTTGTAAATCCTTGTCGATTTCAGTTTCAACTTCATCCAACGATTTCCCGAGTGATTGTTGCAGCAACTGATCACAAGCAGCCTGTGATAAATGGAATACTGGTACGGCCGCTTCCTTGATTCCACGGCTGTCGCCAAATCGAATGAGCGTATCAGGATTCAGTTCCGTAAGCGCCTGTTTTCGTTGTTCGAGTTGTGCGACCGCATCGTGGAGTTGCTTTAGGGCTGCCTTCACCTTGTCTTGCTCGGTCGCATCGACTTCAGCGACTTGTTTGGCTGCTTGCGAAACTGCCGCTGCTGCTTTTCCAACTTGCCCACGAAGATTCGCAGCAGACCTTTTCGACGTGTGAGGGTCGTTGACGAGCAGAATGGCAGCAGCCCCAGCGTCGACGGCGTTTGAAATCTTCGTGCTAAGATTTGCGTGCCTCGACAGCGCTCCGTTGCGGCCGGAAAAGGGGCTATTCTTCATTCCCTGCCGCGGAACCCGGCGAACGATGATGACAGCCTTGCCTTCAACATCGACGTCGGCGAAATCATCATACGCCGGATCGGTTGATTTGATGCCGTATCCTGCAAACACAATCTCGGCTTGAAATGTACCGGAAGCTCCAAATGAGCATGTACGGACGTCGGCATCGTAAGTGAGATCAATGACGGAATTGTCTGGCCCTCGAAAGGCCAATTCGTTGGGTTCACCCAACTCCGTGCTGATAATCATCGGAAATCGCTGGAATCCATCGCCGTCAGCTGTTGTTACATCCAGCCCTGCTCTTTCGAATTCTTGGCGAATGTAGTCGGCGGCCTGATTCAAACCGTCCGTACCAACGCCACGCCCTTCGAGCGAATCGGAAGCCAGGTACTTGATGTCACCGATCAATCGAGCTTCAGATTCTGCGGAACCAAAATCGTAATCCGATCCGTCCGCGGACCCAGCACAAAGAATTGTGAAAAAACAGATTCTAGCCGATACTCTGACAATTCCATTCCAGTTCACTTCTTTGGCGTTCATGCTTCATTTCTCACATTCGGGGGCAACGTTCGTCCGACGAATCGACGGTGGTGATGCAATCCGATGACTTCGTCATGTGGTTTGAAGTGCGTGTTGTTGTTTTTGTTTGTTGCCATTGTATGCAGACAGTAGGTGGATTCTCTACACTGTTGATTGTTGACGCTTGCATTTCGCCCATGTCAACTCGAACCGCAATCATTTCGAACTCGTCGGCTGACAACAATCTTATGAACCCGAGTTCCGTTTCCGATTATACTTTTCTCAGCCCCCGCCAGATCGTCTTCGGCTGGGGCCGCCGAGCCGAAATCGGCCAATTGACGCAGTCGCTGGGACGACGCGCGTTTCTTGTAACCGGTTCACGGACCTTGGAACAATCCGGCAGAATCAGCGAGATGGCTGAGGACCTAAAGGATGCCGGGATTGATGTTGTCTCACTTGCGTCGATCTCCCACGAGCCGGAAGTCGCGGACGTCGACTCCGCCACAGCCCAAATTCGTCAGCATGAGATTCGACAGGGCGATTTCGTCATCGCGATTGGCGGTGGCAGCGCCATCGATTTGGCAAAAGCAGTGGCCGCGATGGCAACGAATTCCCAGAGCCCGACAGTCCAAGATTACCTGGAGGGGGTCGGTAAAGGACTTACGATCAGTGAGCCGCCTTTGCCACTGATCGCGGTCCCGACGACCGCCGGAACGGGTACCGAGGCGACGAAGAACGCCGTAATCTCATCGTATGATCCGGCATTTAAGAAGAGTTTGCGATCAAACTTGATGATGGCCAGTCTCGTGCTGGTCGATCCGGAGTTGGGAGTGACTGCACCACAAACAGTTACGGCGCATACTGGTATGGACGCCATTACGCAATTGATCGAAAGCTACATTTCCAATCGAGCGAAACCAATTGCGCAAGCACTATGCCTACACGGTCTCGAATTGGCAATTCCCGCATTGCCTGCAGCCTACGACGACGGCCAATGCCGATGGGCACGTGAGTCCATGTCACATGCCGCGCTACTTTCCGGTATGGCGCTGGCCAACTCGGGACTAGGAATGGCTCATGGAGTCGCTGCCGCTTTGGGTGTTCATGCACGAGTTCCACACGGGTTGGCGTGCGCGGTCATGCTGCCGGTTGCAATGCGAGTCAATCGGCCGGCACGATCTCGAGAATTGGCTCGATTAGCGAGAATCTTTACACCCAACTGTCCCGCTGACGAATCAGCTGCAGCCGACCACGCCGTCGACTTCATTGATACGCTATGCCGCAAAGTCGACATCCCTCGAAAGCTTTCTGACATTGGCGTGACTGCACGTCAATTACCATCAATCGTGTCGAGTTCACGCGGCAACAGTATGAACGGTAATCCGGTTGAACTTTCCGATGATCAATTGGGAGCAATTCTGGAGGAAATGCGGTGATCCTGGCAGTTGGTCTCACGCCGGCCTATCAGCAGATTCTGCAGTTCTCATGCGTCATCCCCGGCCAAGTCAATCGAGCAGCAACCACTCACTGGTGTGCCTCAGGAAAAGTCATCAACGTCGGCAAAGCCGTTTGCTCACTGGGAGGCCGCGGAAAAGTCTTGACGTTTGTTGGCGGCCCCTATGTCAGTCTGATCCAAAATGAGTTTCGAAACTTGAATATACCGGCCCGCTGGATTGAGTCAGCGACTGCGACGCGGGTGTGCACGACCATTCTCGACTCTCAAAGCCGCCAAACGACGGAATTCGTTGAAAACGCGTCGAGCGTACCGGAAGTGGAATGCACCGCGTTTGAGCAAGCTTTCGCGGAAGAAGCTAAAAATGCCGAGTGCGTTGTTTTGACCGGCTCGCTTCCTGTCGGAACGCCGCAAGATTTTTTTGCTCGTTTACTGACACGGTACCGAAACCTATCGATTCTCGATATTCGTGGACCGTCCCTAGAGTCCGCTTTGGTCCATCGCCCGTTCCTGGTCAAACCGAACCGTGAAGAATTAGGGCAGACGTCCGGTAAAACGATTTCGTCGCGTGC
>JANQRQ010000101.1 GCA_028284485.1 Planctomycetaceae bacterium
CCTATCTCGTCGCCGACGGTCAGGCGAATCACGCTGCGTTCAAATCCCCGTGAGCCTGATCCGAGCAGGCTACAACGAGCGGATGTGGAACCCGCCGTCGATATTGAAGCGTTCGCCGGTGCTAAATGGAAAGTAACCGTCGACGATCGCCCTGACTGCTCGGGCGACGTCTTCCGTGCGTCCCCAACGGCGAATGGGCGTTAGCCCTTGTGCAATTCGCTGGTCATACTTTTCGCGCACGGGGGCCGTCATATCGCTTTCGATGATGCCAGGACAAATTTCGAAAACACCGATATTCTCGTTCGCCAACCGGGTAGCGAACAACTGGGTCATCATCTCGAGTGCCGCCTTGGTCATGCAATAATCGGCCCGATTCGTGCTCACAGCGTATGCAGAAATCGAAGAGATATTGATCAGCTGACCTGTGGTGATCTTCCCCCGGCTAATGAGGTCGAGCATCGCTTGGGCAACCCGTTGGGACAAGAAGAATGGTCCCTTGAGATTGGTGTCGAATACTAGATCCCAACTGGCTTCGGTGGCCTGCAACAAGTCGTTTCGACCCTGCGAAGTGATGCCGGCGTTGTTCACTAGAACATCAATGCGGCCAAACTTTTCCAGCGTCGTATCGACCAGTCTCTGACGATCCTCCGCCTGACCGACGTCGCCACCAACAGAAACCGCAACACCTCCTGCGGACGAGATCGATTCGACAACAGATTCAGCAGCGTCCGGTCGTGTGGCGTAATTGACCACCGTCCGAAATCCGGCAGAGGCCAACTCCTCGGCAATCGCCCGACCAATTCCGCGCGATCCCCCTGTAACGATTGCCACTCGCTGATTATCCATAGTCACCTTGCGATGAGGTATTCATCAAAATCGCGGGGCCCTTTTCCTGCTAGGTCTCCAACAGCTTTCCCAGGGCTTGCATGCCGGTCATGCCTATTTCGATTCCGATGTTTTTCGCGAGCTCACTGGCGTCGACGATTTTGGCTTCGAACAAATCTTCCGGTTCGCAAAGTGGTTTCTCGGGCGTTCCCTTGGCGATGGCAACGACAATGCCAAACTCGCCCGCCACATGCACGTCGTAAATGCCGCAACCGATAAAGCCTCGATCGGTGTGAATGGCACAATATTGCCCGGTTGGCCAGCGAAAGCTGGTGCCGACCGCGGTGCCGTGCGGTGTTTCAATCAGCCGATTGTTTTCCTTGAGTTGTCCCAGAGTTTGCATGGGGATGCTCCCAGTCGCTTTCTAAAAAAACAGGTGATTCAATCCGCGTTGGTCAAGCGTGCATGGCGGCGGAACTCACGCCCAAATTCGCTTGCACCGAATGAGCAAGGAATCGCGAATCGCTTCTTCGCGAAGATGTCGAATGGCCTTGTAGCCGGGGTCTTCGACAAATTCCATGAACACCTTCACGCTTGGCCACTCGACAAAGAATACCAGATCGGCATCGAATTCTCCGATCATGTTTACTTCCGGCACATAGGCTACATCCGTTTTGCCGCCATATTTTTCAACGAAGGGTCCGGCAGCCCTCAGATACTCTTTGTACTTCGCCGCCCCACCCTCTGGCCTGAACCATAAGACATTCAGCATGAAAAAGCGGTCATCGTCCGGAGAATCCACCTGCGATGCCCTCCTGTGTACTGGCTATCAATGAACAGAATCTCACCAGAATATCTGCGGATTTATCCGCAGGAATGCTGCGGGGTTCGAAAACACCGTCGATTGCTCGCTTTGGCTCAACCTGCTGAACACAACACCCCGGAGCGTATTTTCTTCTTAACCAACTCAACGCCAGCGTTCAACTCGTCCTTCATCAGACCCAGGTCTCATGTCTCAGCAATGGTGCTTTCCAAGTCCCGGCCCAACGTCGAATGCAGGTTTTCTTGCGAAACACCGTGGTTTCCCACTACAATCCTGAGAAGTCACCCCCCGAACCAATGAGGCGTTTTTATTCGTTTCATTGCCTCCCGCGATCTTCCAACCGCAATCCGCTGCTTCAAGAGGAACGGGCTATGCTGAAAGCAACCGGAACTCGATTCGACTACTGCGACGGGATTCAAAGGCGAGACTTCTTACGTGCCGGATTCTTGGGGCTCGGTGGTCTGTCTTTGGCAGAACTTCTGAAGTCCCGAGCCCAGGCTGCAGAAAACGGCCGTCCAACGCCCAAGAGATCGGTCATCTTCATCGAATTGGCAGGCGGTCCGACGCAGTTCGAAACCTACGACCCGAAGCCAGAGGCACCCGCCGAATACCGAGGTCCCTTGGGCACGGTTCAAACGGCGCTCAGTGGAGTTCGTTTCAGTGAGATGATGGTCGAACAGGCCAAGATTGCCGATCGGCTGGCAGTGATTCGCTCGATGCACCACAACTCGGGTAGTCATCAAACCTCCAGCCACCTGACACAAACCGGCTACTATCTTCGGGACAGGCAGAATCGAGATAACGAACTCCCCTGCATTGGCTCCATCGTCGATCACGTTCAGGGGCCGAATGAAAAGGGCGTGCCCGGCTATGTGGCCATCCCGCGAATTATGCGGTACGGACAGGCCGCTTTTCTTGGTAAAGGCCACAACCCCTTTGAGACGGGGGGGGACCCCAATAAGAAGGACTTCAAGGTTCAGAACCTCGACCTCGTGGGAAATCTCAATCTCGAACGATTGGATGATCGACGTGCTTTGCTGTCTTCGCTCGACGAATCACGCAGAGTAATCGACAATCGCGGCGTCGGCGACGCGCTCGATTCATTCACCCGTGATGCCTTCGAACTGGTAACTGGCGATCGGGCCCGCAATGCATTCGATATCGCACAGGAAGCGGAGGCAGTTCGCGATCGATATGGTCGACATACCGTTGGGCAAAGTTTACTGCTGGCACGCAGGCTGATCGAGGCGGGTGTAGCGTTCGTATCGGTTCGCGTTGGTGGATGGGATGACCACAACAAACTGGTTCAGCGAATGAAGACAAAAGCCCCCCAATACGATCGTGGAGTGGCCGCGCTGATTGACGATCTCTACGCTCGAGGGATGGAACAAGACGTTCTGGTCATTGCAATGGGAGAGTTCGGACGCACTCCACGCTTCAATCGCAATGCGGGCCGTGATCACTGGGGATCGTTAATGAGCGTGATGATGGCCGGCGGAGGGCTCAACGTCGGGCAAATTGTGGGCAGTTCGAACAGCCGCGGCGAAGTTCCGCTGGACAACCCTTATCGGCCAGAACACGTGCTGGCAACTGCCTACCGGCACCTGGGAATCGATACCGAAGCAACATTCACCGATCACGCCGGACGTCCGCGGTACGTGCTGGAAGAACGCGACGTTGTGCACGAGTTGGTTTGATTCTTGTTCAAGTACAAAAAAATGAGCGTATCTGTGCGTCTCACAGATACGCTCGAGATTGCGATCAGGATGATCGGACGCTGAAATCTAAGCCCGCCGGCGACGGAAGCCAAAGTAGACACAGCCAATCATTCCGGCGAGCGCCAAAGTCATGGACGAGGGTTCGGGAACAATTGAGGTGGCTACAAGCTGGCCGCTAAAATTGAGATCCAGGTCGAGTAGATCGGCCGGAATTCCAAGATCGGGCAACGTGATGTCAACCGGCAGCTCCAAGGTGGAAGCACCCGTTCCGGGGTCATAACTCACAGAGCCCGGGTCGGTCGCGCCATTGGGCAACGTCAAGATGTCCGGAATACCGCTGAGGTCGATTCGAGTGCCGATTCCCAGGCCAACCTCACTGGTGAAGATGTTTCCATCTGGATTCCCGTCAACAGACAATCCCAGATCTGGCAACGCGATGACCAGGGCATTCAAGGCGGCTAACGTGGCGAGATAGGAACCGATATTGTCTTGTCGGAAAATCAGAGATCCCGAAAGATCAAGGAACCCGGAAGCCAATCCCAGTTGAACGCCGGAGCCGATTCCGCCCGTCGCGTCGAACTCGCCGCCGACGTCAATTCCCTTCTCGGTCTCTAGTAACGCCATCGTGATGTCCCAGGTGACCTCACGCAGGGCGAGATCCATTTGTACGGAGTCGAGCACACCGAGATCAATTTCGCCGATTGGGTCGGGCAGCGGAATCGAAGGTAGATCGATATCGATCGGGGCATTCAGAATCAAGCCGTAGTTGGCCGGGTCGGAGCCCCCGCCGCCACCGATTCCGGGAGAAACACCCAACTGGATGTTG
>JANQRQ010000130.1 GCA_028284485.1 Planctomycetaceae bacterium
CGAAAGCGTCGCACCCGCCTCGATTTCATCGCAAACGTCGATAAGCGAATTCTTTAGCGCGCCAGGAGGCGCCTGTCCTTCCAGAATTCGCAGGCTGCGAAGAATAGGTAGGCCGGCATCTTGCAGAATCGAAAGCTGGCGAGTGAAAACCGTCAACTGTTTGCTGCTCACGCCCCCTAGAGCGAAACTCTTGCCGCTCTTCTTGCCGGCGACGGCCGCCCCGGTCTTTTCTTTGCGGACGGAGATCTTCGTAACGAAGTATCCCATCTGCCGAATTGTTTGCTGCGCCTCTTCTTGGGTCGCAGCCTCGATCTCGTCCTTGATCTCCTGGCCGGTGGCATCCATCGCCTCGAATTGGTACATCGGCATGGGCGAGTTCCTGTTTGCAGCTTTCGCGTAATGCCGGTCAGCGCCGGCACCCAATCAGCAAGCGGTTGAATCTAACGTTCAAATTTGAAAAGTACGTTAAGCCTCGAGAATCGTTTCCCGCACGACTTCGTCGATGGTGGTCGTTCCATCGTGAATAAACGAAATCCCCGCATCCCGCAGTGAAACCATTCCCAAACTGCTGGCGGCGTCGCGCAGATCGTCCGTTGCGGCATTGCGCATGATCATGTCGCGAATGTCGTCGTTCAGGATCATCAACTCGAACAGGCCGACGCGGCCTTTGTATCCGGTGTTGTTGCACAGGTCGCATCCGGCGCCGCGGTAGAACAGTTTGTCGAGCACGTCGTCTGAACTCATACCCAAGTCGTAGAGCAAATCTTCGCCGGGCGTGGTCTCTTCGCGGCATTGGCTGCAGATACGGCGCACCAACCGCTGCGCCAAAATCGCCTCGACGGTAGCGGTGATCAAGAACGTCGGAACACCCATGTCCTTCAGTCGCGTGATCGTGCTGGGAGCATCGTTCGTGTGCAGTGTGCTAAAGACGATATGCCCGGTCAGCGAAGCCTGGATGGCGATCTCCGCCGTTTCGAGATCGCGAATCTCTCCGACCAGAATCTTGTCGGGATCTTGCCGCAAGATCGAGCGCAGGCAAGCCGCAAAGGTCACGCCGATATCCGAATCGATCGGAACTTGAACGATACCCTCCATGTCGTACTCGACCGGGTCTTCGGTCGTAATCAATTTATCCTCGACCGTGTTGAGCTCATTCAGTGCCGAATACAACGTCGTCGTTTTGCCTGAACCTGTCGGCCCGGTGACAAGCACGATTCCATTCGGCTTGGCGATTACGTCGCGAAACTTTGTCAGCGTCGGAGTATCCATGCCGACCTTGTTCAGATTGAGCGAAACCACAGACCGGTCGAGGACCCGCATGACCACGCTTTCGCCGAACATCGTTGGCAGCACGCTGACACGCAGGTCGACCGGGTGGCCGCCCACACTCAACTCAATGCGGCCGTCCTGCGGCATCCGCCGTTCGGCGATGTCAAGATTCGCCATGACCTTGATCCGGGTGGTAATGGCAAACGCGAGGTGGCGGGGCGGCGGCACCATTTCATAGAGCACGCCGTCGGCTTTGATGCGAATCCGAAACTCGTCTTCAAACGGCTCGAAATGAATGTCGCTGGCGTGGTCTTTGATCGCCAGCAGCAGCACCATGTTCAACAACTTGCGGACCGGGGCGCTATCGGCGAGCGCCTCCATGCTGGTGATGTCGATCGGCCCATCCGCGGATATCTCTTCGGCAGCTTTCTTCAAATCCTCGTCGTCCTCGAGTTCGCCAATCAAGGACTCCATGTTTTCTTCGTCGGAAGCATAGTAGCGGCTGAGGGCCTGGTCGATATCGCGGTCGGTCGCGACGACCATGTTGATCTCGCGCCCGAGAAACGACCGCAATTCGTCTTGTACCGAGAGTTTCTGCGGTTCGTTGGTCGCCAGCGTGAGCGTGTTGTCGTCGAGTTTGATGGGAATCACCCGATAGAGCTGGGCCATCGTCTCGGTGATTTCTTCCAATACCTCCTTGGAAATCTCGACGTCGGTCAATTCAATGACCTGCATGTTCATCTGCTCGGCGAGCGCTTGTGCCAACTGCTCGTCGGTGATCAGCCCCATTTCCTCGGCAATTCGGCCGATCAGGTCCGCCGCATGTTGCTGTTGCTCTTCGACGAGCATTTCGAGTTGCTCGTCGCTGATAAAACCCAAGTCGACAAAAATCTGTCCGAGTCGTCGAATCGCCATGTGTCGGCAAGCCTCTAAATGCTGGTCATGTTGTCAACGAACTGCGATCCCATTCGTCGCGGCGGGCTGCGTCTCGTTGATTTGCGGCAGCCGAGTTCGTTGGGTCTGTTCCGATTTACGCAGCCTCGGGATCCCCTTGCTGCGGATGCGCTTCTGCGATACCCCGACGCTCGTTGGCAATTCGCTTGGCAAGATCGTCGGGATTTTGTGCTTTTGTGAGAACGTCTTCGAGCGAGACAGTCTGATCCTTCCACAACTTGAAAAGCGCATCGTCCATCAACTGCATGCCGAATTTGGCACCTGTTTGAATGGCCGAATTGATACGAAAGGTCTTGTTTTCGCGGATCAAGTTGGCAATGCTCGACGTTACCACCAGAATCTCGTAGGCCGCTACGCGGCCGCCCGTAATTCGCGGCAGCAACGTCTGGGCGACGATGCCGATAATCGCCGTGGAAAGCTGCGTGCGAATCTGTTCCTGCAGGTTGCCTGGGAAAGCGTCGATGATGCGGTTGACCGTTCCCTGGGCGCTGTTGGTGTGCAGCGTGCCGAACACGACGTGCCCCGTTTCAGCAGCACTAATCGCCGCCTCGATCGTTTCTAGGTCGCGCATTTCGCCGACCAGAATCACGTCGGGATCTTGCCTCAACGCACGTCGGATCGCTTCGGCGAATCCGGTAACGTCCGTGCCGACTTCGCGCTGATTGACCGTCGACTTCTTGTGGTAATGAAAAAACTCGATCGGGTCTTCGATCGTGATAATGTGGTGGTCGACACTCTCGTTAATAAAGTTGATCAAACTGGCCAGCGTGGTACTCTTGCCGGAACCCGTTGGTCCGGTGACCAAAAACAGGCCGCGTGGTCGCATGACCAGCCTGGTCACCACTTCGGGTAGCCCGAGTTGCTCGGGTGTGAGCATGTCGTTGGGGATTTGCCGTAGCACCATCGCGATGTGGCCGCGCTGCTTGAACACCGAGACGCGAAAGCGCGCCAAATCACCGAAGGCGAAACCAAAGTCACCGCTGCCCGTTTCCTGCAGCTCTCGTTGAACGCGTTCAGGCGTAATGCTCTTCATCAAGGCAACGGTGTCGTCGGCCTCGAGTGTCTTGGTCTCGAGCTTCCGCATCCGTCCATGCAGCCGAAAGACGGGCGGCTGCCCGGTGGTGATATGAATGTCGCTGGCCCCTTGTTTGATGGCGGCCTGCAATAGCTTGTCGACAAGAATCGTTGCCATGAACTATCACCTTCTGAGAAGAAGCGGCAGTCGGAATCAGCGCCGACGAATAACGAGGGCGCGAAGCGAATTCGATCAAGATTGAATATGAATTAGCGTCCCGATGCCGAGCCGATTATTAGCAGCCGGTCGGCCAGACTCAACAAACGGGCCGTTAGTACGTCGAATGGTTCAACGTTGGTCGGAATCGACAAAACGTCGAAGCGGAGGTTGGCATCCCCCAGTTGGTGTGCGATTTGCCGCCTATTATTGTCGTATTGGTTTCGTGCAGAATCGGAACTCGCTTGCGATTAGGGCCTCGAACTAGATCGGCCCAAACACGCACGTCTGTAAGCGGCCCACCGAATCTTGGCGCTCCGTGCCATTAGGCAGCCTTGTTGTCTTGTTCGGTCCGTTTGGCGACGCGGTAAACCTCTTCCAAAGTTGTCACTCCGCCGAGGACCTTTCGAAGTCCGTCGGTGTAAAGTGTTGACATTCCAAGGCCAATGGCGGCTCTGCGGATATCCTGCGTCGCCCGATTCTCGAAAATCATCTGCCGGATTTTCGAGTTGATCAGCATAAGCTCAAAAATACCCAGTCTTCCTCGATAGCCCTTTTTGTTGCAGTAGCCACATCCTTTGCCCTTCATGAATGTGGCGTTGAGCAGCATATCTTCCGTCATGCCGGCATCGATGATCGCACTCTCAGGTAGCTCGATCGGCTGCTTGCACTTCGAACAATTCACTCGAACCAGACGCTGTGCAAGCACTGCAATGACGCTGCTGGCTACGAGGTATCCGGGCACCCCCATGTCTACCATGCGTGTAACAGCACTGGGCGCATCGTTCGTGTGTAGCGTACTGAAAACCAAGTGTCCAGTGAGGGATGCCTGGATTCCCATCGATGCTGTCTCTTCATCGCGCATTTCACCAACCAGGATCACATTGGGCGCCTGCCGCAGCATCGACCGAATGATGCGGGCGAAGTTGAGGCCGATGTCGTGTCGAACTTCGACCTGATTGATTCCAGGCAGGTAGTATTCGACGGGGTCTTCGGCGGTGATGATCTTGCGGTCAGGGCGATTGAGGGCGTTCAGTGAAGCATAGAGGGTGGTCGTCTTCCCCGATCCGGTGGGTCCGGTTACCAGCACGATCCCATTGGGCCGGCGGATGAGGCCCTGGAACTTTTTGAAGTTTTCCTCGGCGAGGCCGAGCTGACGGATCCCAACCTTGATGTTGTCTTTGTCCAGAAGCCGCATAACGATGGACTGGCCGTGGTTGGTGGGAAGCACGCTGACCCGGAGATCGAGCTCTTTTTCACCAACTGTCACCTTAATTCGGCCGTCCTGGGGGCGGCGTCGTTCGGAGATGTCCATTTTTGCCAAGATTTTGACGCGGGAAATTAGCGCGCCCAACAGCCGTTTCGGCGGGCTATCCCGTTCGATGAGCACTCCGTCGATGCGGTAGCGAACTCGGATTCGGTCTTCGAATGGCTCGATATGGATGTCCGAGGCTCTTAATTGCACTGCCTCGGTAATCATCAAGTGCACCAATTTGACGATCGGTGCGCTGTTTTCATCAACGATGTCCTCATTCGATCGAGTATCGTCTTCCATTTCGGTGAAGTCGATCGCCGTATCGGTGAACTCCTGCAACATCGAGTCGGCACTTTCGCCTTCAATTTGGCCGTAATAGACGTTGATCGCCTCGAGAATACTCTCACGGGGGGCCAGGGCAATTTCGACGCGGCGGTTCAGAATGAATCGGAGTTTGTCGATGGTTGGAATGTCCTCGGGATCGCTGACGATCACGGTGAGCGTGTCGTCTTCTTCCTGCATGGGGAGGATGGCATTCTCGCGGGCTACCGATTCCGGCACCAATTCGATCACGCTTTCGGGAATCTTGATTTCGTGCAGGTCGACGTATCGCAACTTGTGCGACGCGGCCATGGCCTGCATGACCTCTTCGCCGGTGCAGTAGCCGAGGCGGACCAGGCAGTCGGACTCGGGCGAGGAATTCTCCCGGGCCATTTGCTCGGCTTCCGCCCACTGTTCGGGGCTGATGATTCCATTTCGGACCAGAATCTCGGCATAACCGCTCATGCTAATTGCCATCTAATACTCCCAGTCCGGCTTCTATGTCCGGCGGTTTCGCATAAGTCCTGAAGCAGAAATCGAGTTACGAGCGATCCGAACCATAAAGCGCAGCACGATGCAGTTCATGCCACCGGAGAATCGGTCGTCAGCAGGCGAATGCCTGTCGAAGCGCTCTGGTTCCAATCTTACATATTGGACCACGCATGCATCGGTTGTCAATTAACCACCCGCCAGGGTGGCGTGGCGTATTGCTGCCAAGGGACCGCAATTCTCGCGGCTTGGAGGTGAAACTAATGGCCTTTTGTCCACCCCTACGGCAGCATCACACGACCGCCACTGGCAACCAAAGTCTGACCGGTCATGAAACTGGACTGGTCGGAAAGCAGAAAACGAACGAGATTGGCGATCTCAGCCGTTTCGCCGAGTCGCGAGATGGGCGTGGCCTCGATTAACTGTTG
>JANQRQ010000136.1 GCA_028284485.1 Planctomycetaceae bacterium
CCTACAACGGCTACCACGGCGGCAACCGCAACAACCACCATGTGCAGCTTTACCGCCGTAACGGCCTTTTGGGCCGAACCAATGCAGGTGGCCCGCGCAACATGCGTGACGTTCTCGATGGCTCGTCGAACACGGTTATCGTCGCGGAAACCAAATGGAACATGCAGAACAACGGTCTGAACCGCTCCCGTTTCTACGGAGCCATGGACCGCAGTAGTATGTTCATGGGTGCCATGGGTGCGACGAACGCGCTCTGCCTCAACGGTGAATGGGCGATGAACTGGACGCAGCCGGAAGGCAACCGACAGCCTCACCGCACCGCGGGTAGTGCCCACCTTGGTGGCGCTCACTTCCTGTTTGCCGACGGTTCGGTGAAGTTCGTCAGTGAGTACATTCAGCACTCCGCGTCCGCTTGGCGTGGCATCAACAACCGGTTCGACCGGGATGTCAACGGTCAGAGCTACGGTCTGTACCAGCGATTGTTCTCACGAAACGATCAGTTGCCGGTCAACAACTTCTAAGTCGAAGTTTGATTGGCGGCAGTACTAACTGTCGAGTGATCTCTTAATGAGTCCGGTGGCTTAGAACTTTGCTTCTTGGTCACCGGATTTTTTTGCGCCTGTGCCCTTTTCAGATCGGAAATCGTATCACGGGCCGGTCGAGCTTTCGATTGAAAGTCTTGGTTTCGGCCAGGGAATAGCCGTTCAAGCTGCGTATTTCTCGACCCAGCCGAAAATCGAGCCAGCCGGTGGTGGTGCCGAGAAGCCAAAAACCCCAAAATTTCTTTGCAGTTCTCGGGAAATTACGAAATAATTAACGCCGTAAGCAGCGACGCTTCACGCCCCAATTCCTTTCGCAAGAGCGCTGCCTCGCCCCCTCCATCCCCCCAAAGAGTGATCCCCCCAAACAAGAGTGGTGACATTCTGGCGATCAGCGACTGAATGGTTGCTGAGGGCCTTCATGTATGGAATGGCGTTGAGGGGTCTTTTCGGAACTCATCGATCGTGTGAGTTTGACTGCTCGAGAGTGAATTTCCGGCCGGCAAACATTCAAGTTCTGGCAGACCTCTTGAACGCTGCAATCGAGTTGAATTGCAAGTCTCTTGGCACACAACGTGACAAGGGGACTTGATCTGTTCGCTGTCATCTTCGTTTTCTGATGGCCAATTGGCTCGCGTATGGAAGGGAGGAAACTCGCGAATTCTCGGTCGTCTGCCGCTTCGAAAAAGCCGTCGTTTTTGCCACTTGTTTCCTTTTGCTGGAGGCCACTCGATGTTTCAGAACTACAGGCACGTTCGTGGAACGCGTCGACGCGCTCGAGCCTTTACGCTGATTGAGCTCCTCGTCGTGATCGCCATTATTGCGATTCTTATTGCGTTACTACTTCCGGCTGTCCAACAGGCACGTGAAGCGGCCCGTCGGACGCAGTGCAAAAACAACCTGAAGCAGTTCGGGTTGGCCATGCACAATTATCACGATGTTTACCAATTCTTTCCGTTGGGACACCATTACATGGGCACGTTTGATGGCAACATCAACAGCGCCCTGGGAGGGTCAGCCTTCGGATGGGGTTGGGCCTTACTGCCGTTTTTGGATCAAGGTGGTCTGTTCGACCAATTCAATCCGGAACAGCAGATCGCGGAAAACCGGGTTGACACACAAGGGAACGCCCTGCCGGGCAACGGCCTGACGAATCAAGGTTTGTGCGCGACCGTCTTACCGATGTTCAGTTGCCCCTCGGATGCCAAGCCGACAACTCGCAACGACGGTGAAGTTCGTCCGTCAGCCACCAGTAGCTACCAGGGGAACGCCAGTTCCTACAATGGCTACCACGGCGGCAACCGCAACAATCACCACGTGCAGCTTTACCGCCGCAACGGCATTCTGGGCCGTACCAACGCCGGCGGCCCGCGCAACATGCGCGACGTTCTCGATGGAGCGTCGAACACGGTAGCGATTGCCGAAACCAAATGGAACATGCGGACCAATGGCACGAATCGTTCTCGGTTTTACGGGGCCATGGATCGCCGCAGCATGTTCATGGGTGCCCGCGGTGCGACAAATGCGCTTTGCCTGCAGGGCGAATGGGCGATGAACTGGACTCAGCCGGAAGGCAACCGACAAATCGCGCGGACTGCGGGGAGTGCTCACCTCGGCGGCGCACACTTCCTGTTCTGCGACGGTTCCGTGAAGTTCGTCAGTGAGTACGTTCAGCACTCGGCGTCCTCTTGGCGTGGTATCAGAAACCGGTTCGACCGGGATGTTAATGGGACGACCTATGGGTTGTATCAGCGATTGTTCTCACGAAATGACCAGTTGCCGGTCAATAACTTCTAGTTCAATCGGTTAGTAACAAAAACAGTTCGCATTCTGGGCCGCGGGGTCCGGCGAGGTTCACCGGACCCCGCGGTCTTGCGCGCCCGGTCATTTTCCGCCGCTATTGCATTTGGAGTGTCGGGGCCGCCTGGTACTGCGCAGCTCGAAAATAATGTTGCAATTCATTTGTTCGGCGTCGACAATACTGACAGCCGAGAATTACCTCACCCCCCGGTCGAGAATTATCTCACCCCCCGGTCAGGACACTCGGTGTCGTTCTTATGACACATAATTCCGCATTGCCACATGTGGGATTCGCATATTGTCCTTCGAAGACTCCTGCACGACGAGTTATGTGACGTTTGTCGAGTCGTAGATCGCAACGGCTTGATAGGCTCGGACGGATGTCGTGCGGCAATTCGGCAACAGTACACGGTGCCCCAGCCGCGTTTTTTATTGCATCTCAGTTTTGTCGATTTTCGCTTAACCGCGGATCTTCAAAGTTCGTAGAAAGGAGGTAGTACCAAGACGTTAGGAATTGTCTGAAATCATACTATCACCTTATCTCAGATGATTACGGAGGCCCCTATGCTACGAAACAGATCCTACTCCCGTCTTATGCGCCGGCGAGCTCAAGGCTTCACCCTGATTGAGCTCCTCGTCGTGATCGCCATTATTGCGATTCTTATTGCTTTACTACTTCCAGCCGTCCAACAGGCTCGGGAAGCGGCCCGTCGGACACAGTGCAAAAACAATTTGAAGCAATTCGGATTGGCGATGCACAACTACCACGACGTTTACCAATTCTTCCCGTTGGGCCACCACTACATGGGCACCTTTGATAACAACATCAACGATGCGGACGGTGGCTCGGCGTTCGGTTGGGGTTGGTCTTTGCTGCCCTTCCTCGATCAAGGTGGTCTGTTCGATCAGTTTAATGGAGAGCAGCAGATTGCGGAGAACCGGGTTGATACGCAAGGGAATGCCCTGCCGGGTAACGGGCTGACGAATGGGGCCCTGTGTGCGACGGTTTTGCCGATGTTCAGTTGCCCGTCGGATGCCAAGCCGACAACTCGTAACGATGGCGAAGTTCGCCCGTCGGCCACCAGTAGTTACCAGGGGAACGCCAGTTCCTACAATGGCTACCATGGCGGCAACCGCAACAACCACCACGTCCAGCTCTACCGCCGCAATGGCATCTTCGGACGTACCAATGCCGGCGGCCCTCGCAACATGCGTGATGTCCTAGACGGAGCGTCGAACACGGTTGCGATAGCCGAAACCAAGTGGAACATGCGGACCAATGGTACGAACCGTTCCCGTTTCTATGGAGCCATGGACCGTAGCAGTATGTTCATGGGAGCCATGGGTGCGACGAACGCGCTTTGCCTCCAAGGTGAATGGGCGATGAATTGGACCCAGCCCGAAGGAAATCGGCAAGTCGCTCGGACTGCGGGAAGTGCTCACCTGGGTGGCGCACACCTCCTGTTCTGCGATGGCTCGGTGAAATTCGTCAGTGAGTACATTCAGCACTCAGCGTCATCGTGGCGTGGTGTGAATAACCGGTTCGACCGGGATGTCAACGGTCAGACCTACGGTCTGTACCAGCGATTGTTCTCACGAAACGACCAATTGCCGGTGAATAACTTCTAGTCCGATCGATTGGTCGAGAAAACTGTTTGAATTTTGGATCGCGGGGTTCGGCGAAATCGCCGGATCCCGCGTTTTTGTTGCGCCTTCGGCTTTTTCATTTCGGGCCTTCTTAGGCCAATGTGAAAAGTGCGACTGCCAATCCGCTGCAAGGCACGCAAGGTGCGACCAATGCCTTGCTGGTAACGGGGGAATGGGCCATGAACTGGACGCAACCGGAAGGGAATCCTCAGCCGCACAGAACGGCCGGAAGTGCTCACTTCGGCGGAGCCCATTTTCTATTAGCAGACGGTTCCGTGAAGTTCATCAGCGAGTACATCGAACATTCCGCCACACCATGGGATCGTCCGAATAACGGGCAAGGTTACCGAACATACCAGCGACTCTGGTCGCGAAATGATTCGTATCCGGTGAATAACTTTTAGAACTGCTGTTTTCGCAAGTACGGCGTTGGCTTGTCGAATTCGGAAATCATCGGCGCCAGGCCACCCTGAGGCGGATTTGTGCGAGCGGTTTTCATGAAACGCATAGCCGTGGAATTCGGTGTTTCCACCGGGCTCCGCGGTTGCGCTGATTGAACCGTGCAACTTTTTTGGGCATGACTTCTCAGGCGAAAAAACTCTGATTCTTAGTAGTCGAGCAACAGCGGCCAGGCCCACAAAGCCAAAATGGAGTTGCTTTTTCGACAAATCAGGGCGATAATCTTGATTGTGTGAACATTGCCTCACCCCCCAACTCAAGACATCCGAAGCAAACGTTCCACATTTTCGCGGATGGTCTGCGCCAGTTATAGGCAAATAACTTTCCTTCCAGCTGCGAGTCTGCGCACAGGCTTGGTGCGAACGGATGTCATTGATTCGGTGGGTGTGGCGATGGCCACGAGTACACTTTGAGTCGATCCCTTCTGTTTCCGATGTCAATCGGGATCCTGCACTTGAAGGAAGTGAGTCGCGTAGGCCGGCCAATTCAGAATCATCGTTCTACCCATTTCGTATGTTTCGATGACTCGTCCTTGGTCGCCGACTGATCCACTTCGTAAGAAAACTCATTGAAAAAGAAAGGAGAACAACTCGCCGAACTTGGGAGGCCAAATTGATGTGACGTTTTTCATTATTCGTTTCTTATTCACGTCAAATGCCTAAGGAGGCGACACATGTTACAGAATTCAAATGGAAACGTACGGAGATGCGGGAATGCTCGAGGGTTCACGCTTATCGAACTCTTGGTGGTGATTGCCATCATTGCCATTTTGATTGCTTTATTGCTTCCCGCTGTTCAACAAGCCCGCGAAGCGGCCCGTCGGACGCAGTGCAAGAACAATCTCAAGCAGTTTGGATTGGCGTTGCACAACTACCACGACGTCTACCAGTTCTTCCCGCTGGGCCATCACTATATGGGCACGTTTGATAATGACATCCTTGATGTCGACGGCGGCTCTGCCTTTGGTTGGGGTTGGTCCATCCTCCCGTTCCTCGATCAAGGTGGTCTATTTGACCAATTCAATGCCGAGCAGCAAATTGCCGAAAACCGGGTTGATACCGACGGCAATGCGCTCCCAGGCAACGGCCTGACGAACCAGGCCTTAGCGGCCACGGTTCTGCCGTTATTCAGTTGTCCGTCAGATGCCAAGCCGACGACTCGGAATGACGGTGAAGTTCGCCCGTCGGCTACCAGTAGCTACCAGGGGAACGCCAGTTCTTATAATGGCTACCATGGCGGAAACCGCGACAACCACCATGTACAGCTTTACCGCCGCAACGGCCTATTGGGCCGGACAAATGCAGGAGGGCCACGCAACATGCGTGACGTTCTCGACGGTTCGTCGAATACGGTTATCGTTGCGGAAACCAAATGGAACATGCAGAACAACGGTCTGAACCGCTCCCGTTTCTATGGAGCCATGGACCGCAGTAGCATGTTCATGGGCGCCATGGGTGCGACGAACGCACTTTGCCTGAATGGCGAATGGGCGATGAACTGGACGCAACCGGAAGGCAACCCGCAGCCTCACCGGACAGCCGGTAGTGCCCACCTCGGTGGTGCTCACTTCCTGTTCGCCGACGGTTCGGTGAAGTTCGTCAGTGAGTACATTCAGCACTCTACGTCGGCTTGGCGTGGTGTGAACAATCGGTTCGACCGGGATGTAAACGGCCAAACCTATGGTCTGTACCAACGATTGTTCTCCCGTAACGACAATCTACCGGTCAACAACTTTTAGTCCAATTCGTTGGCTCAGATGGTCGTAGAAGAATGTTAACTGCGGGATCCGGCAAAGTAAGCCGGGTCCCGTGTTTTTTTGAATCGCGACGTGTTCCTGCTTCCCCGGCAGCGCTTCGAGATGATGCACGAATACGTGACCATTTTTAAGGGTTGACGAGCCGAGTTGTGGCTGACTTGCTCTGAGCACATTGCATCGAAGATTGAAGCGCAAACGTTGACGTTGCGCATTTGCAGTATGCTTTTCACAAATGGCGTGAAGTCAGGAAAAGTACTCTCCGAATGTCGAGGAATCGAGAAGTCGGATAGCTTGTGCCCTCGCTGACGCGTCGGGTTACCAAAACTGAAGACAGGCAACGTCAAAGCACATCACGTCAGGCTTAAACTCTCTGGGCTAGCCCGGCAACTGGTCGTTATTTTCCGGTTGGCCTTCCGTGTAAAACCAGTTGTGAATCGGTTTCAGAATGTCGAGGACTTCCGAGAGTAGCTGTTCGTCGAGCGGTTCGTTGGCCCATTCGGCCCATTGCTTCACCCGCTCGGGATTTGCAGACCCGGTGACGCAAGTTGTCATATCGGGATTCGCAATCGAGAACTGTAGGGCGAGTTGAGCAATGTCAACACCGGCCGCATCGCAATGATCGGCCGCTTGGCGGGCAACGCTCCGAACGTCGTCTGGCGCGCGATGCCAGGGGGGCAGTGGGGCGTTCGTCAACAACCGCGCGGAGAACGGGGCTGCATTCATTATTCCCACCCCCTTTTCCTTTAAGAACGGTACCAGGTCGCCAAACATCGTGTTCTGTAGCGTGTAGTGGTTGTACGACAACACGACATCCAAATCGGTCCGCTCCAGCACGTATTTGAAAATGTGCATCGGGTAGCCGGAAATGCCGACGAACCGAACCTTGCCTTGTTGTTGAGCTTGGCGAAGCGCCGGCAAAGTTTCGTCCACAATTTGCGCCATATCGACGAATTCGATGTCGTGACATAGGCAAATATCAAGGTGGTCCACTCCCATGCGATGTAGGCTGACGTCGACGCTTTCGGCAACCCGTTTCGCTGAGAAGTCGAAGTGATCCTTGTCGTAGCGCCCCAGTTTTGTTCCCAGAATGTACTGGTCACGCGGAATGTCCCGTAGCGCCATGCCCAGCATCACTTCCGACATGCCCCGGCCGTAAAAAGGTGAGGTATCGATGAAGTTCATCCCTACATCGAGCGCCACATGAACGGCGCGAAGCGCTTCCGCCATGTCGATCTGTCGGAACTCTTGTCCCAGCGAAGAGGCCCCAAAACTGACGACGGGCAGTTTGATTCCCGTTCGGCCCAAATCACGCGTTTCCATCGTATTGTCTCCGGCTGATGTCGGTCTCTGGTTGTTGGAAAGGGGGTTGTTCGTCGGTGCAGCAGCGTAACCGTCTGCTTGACCATGGACTGCTTTCTTAGTCGATGCCGACGCGTCGGGCAACAATAACGTGGTTGTTAGGCAGCAAATGCCCTACAAAGTTGTAACAAGCAAGGCACAGCGCTATCAGGACGTCGATCGGCCATCATTAAGATTCACGAACGCCGACAGACAGCAATAGATTCGCCCATAATGCTTGTTCAGCCGTTTGAATTGTCAGGATATGATCGCGTGATGCCACCGTATCGTAAAACTCCCATTTGCCAATCGGAGTTAACTCGATATTCAAGTTGGCATCGGAAAGAATCTGTCGATAGGCATTCCAGATGGGCGGGTCGCCTTGCTGGGCATAGGGGTCGTCAGCCGGAATGCCCATGGTGTTTGCCGCTTCGATCGGAATGGCCGAGAGTATGGCTTCGAATACTTGCGTGCAATTGACGAGACCGGGTGAAAGGTTCAGGCTGACCAATTCCGCGTTCGGTCCCAACGTCGTCGATGCCGGATAGTTGCCATCCGCAATAAGGATCTTCGCGTGATGTCCCGCCTTTCCTAGAACTTCGTTGATTTTGGGATGAATCAGTTGATGTTTGAGCACGTTCCTCTCCTGGTGTTGTTATCTGTGGGGTGTTGTCAAATGTCGTAATTGAGAATCAGCAAATGCGCATTATCTAGGGCTTCATCCATTTTTGGTCACCTGGTTCGAAGCCCGACGGTTCTTCGGAGTCGACGGTGATCATTTTCCAACTCGTTCCATTCTCTCGGAGTGCTCGAAAGTCGATCGGCTTGTATTCCAACTCCAAATGCGGCGTCTCGATCTGTTGACCACTCGACTCGAGCGATCGCATGGCAGCATCGAGCACTCCCGTCGCCAGCAACGTTCGCTCGACGGGGTACGGTTCACGCTCGTTGATAAAACAGTACTGGATTGCGTGAGATAGCGCCTTGAATAGATTGCGGTTTCCCCACGGACCGGGATAAAAACTGGTAGCGAACGTGCGCGAGTCACCTTTCGTTCGGCAGGCGAAGTTCCAGCGAATGCTGCAGCTTCCGACTCCCAAAACGGCAGCGCGAACCCCGTCGCGGTACGTCAGCAGAATCGCATGTTTGAGTTTCGGGTTTCTATCCCTCGGGCGATTACTGGGAGAGGCCTGCGTTTCCGCCTGCATCGCCGCGTCAAACAGGGATGGGGACCAGGCTCCCTGTTTGACTGCTTTTTGCAACGCTTCGCCTTCGAGCAGTTGAACACTGGAAATGCCGGTTTCGCCTCCCCGACGTGATTCGATCATCGATTGCAAGACTTCCAAGCCGTGAAAGTCATACGATTCGATCGGTCCGCCATGGATCGAAACCGCCTCCTCGATCTCCAAACCATCGGGAATTCCTATGAGCGGCTCGCGAGCAGCCAAGGGGACTGAGCTGCCGGCCATGAGTGGGAATTGGTACTGTTGCGCGGTGTCATACATTTCCTTGGCCCAGTCCCAGCGATACGACAGATGCTTATCGTTGAAGAAGGGGACGAACCGGTTCGATCGTTGCATGACGGCGACCGATGCATCGAAGAACTCCTTGCGGGGATACATTTTTTGGCCGCGGTCGTTCTTCGGATAGTCGCCGTGCTCTCCGATACAGAGGACCGCATCGACTGCCAAATCGTTTCCGCCGACGCATAACGCCTTATCGATGGAATCAAACAATGGGATTTCATATCGCTGTGAAACTTCCCGGGCCATGTCTCCCTCGGGAAACTGGTCGGCGTAAAACGAAACGACGTCAACCCCCGGGTCGGTCAGTCGGCCGTTGAATAAGTAAGGCGCCAGAAAGCTTTGCAGAATATTGTAAGCATGTGACCGAAATCGAAACTCGGTAAAGATGGCGGCAACTTTGGGGCGAGTCGTCGCGTTTTGATCATCTGCAGCCAGCAACCGAGGCATCGCCGCAGGATCGTTTGCTCCGCCTGCGATCAGAGCGGCTGCAGTAGTACCTAAGAATTGGCGCCGATTAAACCGTAGCGGGTCGATGATCTTGCTTGTTGAGTTCATGCTTTGACTCCGGAACGTGTGTCGCAATTGGCAGGCAAACGGCACTTGTTGGTGCGTTCCCCCGAAGCGGAATTGTCCAAAGGCTGATTGACCGATCTATGATGGCAATCAAGGGCGGCCAATTCCAATCCTTTACATGGATACGGCCTTAACCATTAAACCAAGTCCGACGACGATCAACAGGTAGTACACGCTTTTCATGAACGTTTCGTTTCGAATGCGCCGGCTCAGAAATCGACCGAAGAGCATTGCAACAACGACGGCGGGAATGGACCACACAAAATAGTGTTGAACCTTTGACGAGACATTTCCATCGAGCATGTGACCAATGGCCACCAACGTTCCAGCCGGTAAAAAGTACCCTTGCAAAGTGGCGCGAAAGTGACTCGGCGACCATCCGCGAATCGTTCCGTAAATCGCCAACGGAGGTCCATGCGTATTGTACGCCCCGCCGAGGATTCCGGCACAGAACCCAAACAACCAGGCCCATCGATCATCGCGGAATTGAATCAGACGCGGCCGGAACAGCGAGTACAGGGAAAAGGTAATGATCAGACCAGCGAGGACCGCATCAATAATCTGTTCATTCACCTGGCTTAAGTACACCAGCCCGATCGGCAATCCAAAGCAGGCGGCAATCACCAGCGTCGCTGCCGATTTGAGTTGAATGTCCCGCCAATCGCGAAAGACAATGGTCACCGCGATGATGACCGCAACGAGCGCGACCAATGGGGACGCCGTTTTGACACCGACCGCCATCGACAATAGCGGCATGGCGATCAATGCATCGCCGAACCCGAATGTGGAACGGACCAAAGTCGAGCCAAACAAGATCAGAACAACCGTACCGGTCAACGGGTCGAACGTCATTCGGCTAAGTGCCTCATTCGCAGCCCGCCGCCACCAGCCAGCAATGTACCGCGCCGGATCGTCGACGCCGCGGTCAACAATTCGTTCCCCACGCGGTGGCCACCGTAACTATCGGTGAAGCGGAAGCGTCCTTCGTGACGTTCCAAAATGGCGATGTCGGCAATGGTTCCGGGTCGGAGCGTGCCGAGTTGATCATCGCGTTTTAAGACGGCTGCCGGGCGAGTGGTCGACATTTCGATCACACGATCGAACGGGACTCCCAGCATGAGGAACTTCGACATGGTTGTGGGCATATCATAAACCGGTCCATGCAGGTTTTTCGCGTGCAAATCGGTGCTGATGGTCGTTGGTTCGAACCCTTGCTCCAAAGCCGCTTGAACAACATCCCATTGAAAACTGCCAAATCCATGGCCGACATCGAATACAATGCCCCGTTCTGCGGCCTGGCGGACCTCGGGAAACAGAGTGCCATCCGGGGCGAGAATTCGTTCGCTGCCCCCTTTGAAGCAATGCGTAATGCAGTCTCCCGGTTGCATATGCTCGAGCATTTCGGGAATGGTCATCGGGCTTTCGCCGATGTGCACCATTAACCAAGTTTCGGTTTCGCGGGCGGCGCCGATAGCCTCATGAAAATTGGCCCACCCGTCGTCGCCGTCGCCGATGATATGCCGGCTGGCGCGAATCTTAACACCGATCGCTTCTTGCGGATATTTGCGGATCAGTTCAATGACTCCCTGCGGGTCCGCGTAACGCCGGTCGAGCAACTCGCCCAGGCTTCCGCTGGCCAAGCCAATGCAAGAGAGGTTCAACAGCGCGAGTACTTGCGTTTCGGCATGGTCAATCACATCACGCTTGAAGCCTTCGAAGTTATACGAGCCTGCTGTTCCGGTATCGAGCAAAGTCGTTACCCCGCCCGCTGGGCAAATTGGGTCGGGGTCGATACCGAATGGCGAATGCCCGCGGTAAACATGCACGTGCAAGTCGATCAATCCAGGGACGACAAACAGGCCCCGCGCATCGATTTCGTATTTCGCATCGCAATCGCTCAGCGATTCTTCGATGGCGGCGATCTTTTCTCCAGTGACCGCAATATCGCGAATGCCATTAATTGATTGCGATGGGTCGACGACGTGCCCTTGCCGAATAAGAATGTCACATTGCATGGACCGCACCTAGGTTGGTTGCGAGCGATGGAAACGGAGTCTTTGCACGAGGTGCAGTTCAACCTCGCTACGCATATTGCCGACGACACACCCTAGCATAGAGTTTTCGCGTTCGCGACGGCCAATCCAAATTGATTCAGCGGCCGTTAGGTTGGTCGCACCCAACTGGAATGCCCCGCGCTGGTGTGCCATGCGAAGTGGGGCCAGTGGTCAGTCCTTGATAAGAAAACGCCAGGCAGGGGCAGACGAATCGGCAGGGTGTTTTAACGACTTGTCTTTGGGGCCCGAGTCCGCGTGCCGATAACCAGAAATTCTTGTGAGTTGTTTACCTTAGTTTCTCATCGGCGTTCGTTGCTAACATGGCTAACATGCTGACATCGAAGCCATTTTGTCCGACGCGTGATTCAAATCCACGCGAAAAAGATTCGGAAAATTCGCGATTGCGGCAGAACTCGCGTAATAGATTGGTGTTGAATGGTATTAGATAGTGGGCGCAAAGCTTTTGCGCCGTCGATGGTGCGCTGAAGGTGAAAACCTCAGGCGCATAAAAAAAGTCCGGTGAGAACTCACCCCCCAAGCAAGCCTCTCACCGGACGGGCCTCAACCTCAGCGCACAAAATGCGCGCCGAGGGGTCGGCTTTCTCTTTGGCTAGATTGTAAACTTACAAAACGATTATTGAAGAAATTTCTTGAAAAACGTCGCGAATTTTTCAATTTTTTGAAAATTCAGGTACTCACCGCACCTTACTCGAATTGGCAGATTTTACTTCAAATGGTTACCCAAAACGGCTCGATTCAGCCATTGTCTCTTTCGAAATCGCAGACTCGATTCGACGCCAGCCAGCAGTGTACCGAACGCAATCGGCGTTTACTCGAAAGCCGATTTCCTTTGGCTTACAAGCCGTTTAGTCGTGAATTGACACGGACGTGCATACGGAAATGTCGCGAATGGAAGCCAGTAGCCACAGATGGCAGCAAGGCCCAATTCTGCAAATTGCACACGCGACTCGTCAACGAAGTGAAGATTCAAAGTGCACAACCAAAGCTGCAGAGCGACGTATCTGCTTCCAAAACATCGGACGTGCACCCGAGTCCCCAATGCATGGCCTCCGCACAGGGACTCGGGGCACGACTTCTCCGTTATTTTGCAAAAATCTGCGTGGAGATCCAGGAAAAAATCGAAATCGGTCGACTTTGCCCCTATTCCTGGGAGCTGATCTTGGCTCCGAACGACGAGTCATGCTCAGTCCCCCTCGTCCGCATGGAACAACTTTTCTGGTTGTTGGAGCTAGCGAATCTTTCCGTACGGAATATGTGCTTATCGTTCCGTGGCCGGCGCAACACGTTGTCTACAACGGTCGGTTTTCGTTGAAACCATTGCTGGACGCCACGAGATTCATTCCGAACCGCAGGTACTCTAGCGGTCGCGGCAACGAGAACTCGCTCTAGTTTGCAATGTACAAATGCAGGACTGCACCCTGGGGAAACGGCGATTGGAATTCCCGCTGCGAACCTCCGTCAGTGCGATCTCCATGTTTCGAGACGCCTGAATGTGGATCGAACCATTCAGCAACGAATGTTCCATTGACCTCTGTGAGATCGACGGTCACGGGATCTCCGCCTGGAAGAAATACAAGGTAATCATACCCTGGATCTGCCAAACAGTATTTCGTCGATGCCAATTCTGGATGTGGAATCATCCGGGCCAGATCAATGTTCTCGGCGAGCCGGCGTGTGTCTCCCATGGCTGCCCGCATGGGATCCCAACCTTCGTCATATCTGTGCCGATCTTCCGGGGCAAATGATTTGCGCCCCCGTAAGTCGCGATAAGGATCCATAAAGACAGGATTCTGTCCGCGGGTGAATGTCTTCCACACCCACTCCACATTCCCACCGATCCCCCAGATATGGTCGGTATCGCTGATGATCACTTTGCGCCCATCAGCTGCCGGAGGATCTTCGCGATACCCTCCGTCGGCACTCAGTGAAATCCAATCGGCAGGGCTTTCGAATAGGGCTTTCGATGTGCCGCGGCTCTTCCCTTGTCCGAATTGAAATGTCATTCCAACGGGATGTTGTTTCGGTTTTGTCTTCTCATACTCGTGAATCAGATTGATCATGTGATACTGCCATTCGGTCGACTGGCCATGGCTTTCATTTGAGATTTCGAACAACACGTTGTCGAGATCGTTCAGCGTATCGATAACTTTTCGCACGTAGGCTTCCTGAATCTTCGTCACGCTGGGATTTGCCAGTGTGTGAACTTCCTCGCCTTCGTCGTTCCGATTGAGATCTCCGTCGATTCCGCTGGCATTGTTCTTCCGATGAAACGGATGTCCCTCCCAGGGGTTACCCACAAACGGATCAACACCTTCGCCTAGTTTTTGCTCGATGCTAAAGCCTTGAAACAGCATGACCGCCACATAAATCCCCCGGTCCCCGGCCGTCTTGACGCGATCGCGCAGTCGTTCGAAATAACGCTCGTCAAACCGTGAAAGATCGAATCGGGGACGGCCATCGAGGGCTCTGCCGGGGCCAGTTCGCGGGTAAGGATGCGGATGATAAATCACCATCAAATCGGTGAACTGCATCCAGGCCGCGTGTTCCCAGGCCCACATTCGAAAAAAGTTGTGATCGAATCGTTCCAGAAACTGGAGGTAGGCCGCGTAATTGAACAATGGGCCATCGGGCAACCGTCGCTCGATCAGACTGGCCCACGTGTGTGATCCGGTTAAGTACACGACATTTCCCTGGGGATCAGCGAAATACCGCGGATTCTGACGATGCACCGTTAACGGGCCGGAAGCCGCCTCGTGAATTGCCGGGGGAGCGCCTTGAAAACGATCTTGGGCGAATGCGGAAGAGCCATCGTTAATGAATCCGAATCGGGGAGGAACAGGCATTGCATCTCCGGCGATTAACAAAACCGCGGCTGCCATCAGCATCGTGTTTTTGCTGCGAATTCTGCGTATGTTCACAATAACCTCGAATCGAGATTGGAAGATGTCGTGCATCGCTGCCACAACATTTCAACCGTTTTCTATGCGAAAAGTGTCGCACAAATTGTCGAGGATGGCCATTCGCCCGAACTTTTCCGACTGTAAACCTTGCTGGTCGTTTTTGCCCCCCTGAATTCGATTGACCGGCTGTCCGCAGGCTTGCTTTCAGCGGCGCGCTGTTTACGATTGGCGATTCATACCGGCTTATTTCACACAATTCCTTTCGATGGAAAGTTTTGCGGGGATGGCGAAGAAAACGATTGCAGATGTTGATGTTGCAGGCAAAACCGTGCTCATGCGCGTGGACTTTAATGTGCCGCTCGATGACGACCAACAGATTACGGACGACCGCCGTATCCGTATGGCCTTGCCTTCGATTAAGTCGGTGCTCGATCGCGGTGGGCGAATCATTCTGATGAGCCACCTCGGACGGCCGAAAGGCGAGGGTGACGATTCCAAATTCAGCCTACGTCCAGTCGCCGATCGGTTGGGCGAACTATTGGATCGTGCCGTCCAGTTTGCTGCTGACACCGTCGGCGACGATGCGCAAGCGAAAGCATCGTCACTTGTGGACGGAGATGTGCTGCTTTTGGAGAATCTGCGATTTAACGCGGGCGAAAAAAAGGGTGACCGCGACTTCGCCGGCAAGCTGTCAGGATTTGCAGACATCTATTGCAACGACGCATTTGGGACTTGTCACCGAAACCATGCGTCGATGTTTACCGTTCCGCAACAGATGGGGGACAAACCGAAGGTGGTCGGATTTTTAGTGGCCAAAGAGATTCAATACCTTTCCGAGGCGATTGACAATCCGGAACGACCGTTCGTTGCGATATTGGGTGGTGCCAAAGTTTCCGACAAAATCGCGGTGATCAGCGCTCTTCTGAAGAAGTGCGACAAGATCCTCATCGGCGGCGCGATGGCGTATACGTTTTCACTGGCACAAGGAGGCAAAGTCGGAAAGAGCCTTGTTGAAAAGGACAAGGTCGATCTCGCC
The DNA here is from genome assembly GCA_028284485.1 of Planctomycetaceae bacterium. GTDB lineage: Bacteria > Planctomycetota > Planctomycetia > Planctomycetales > Planctomycetaceae > JANQRQ01. The sequence goes on from JANQRQ010000136.1 coordinate 15,650, forward strand.
AAGAAATTGCTGGAAGAAGGGGGCGACAAACTCGTCCTACCCGTTGATACGCATTGCGGCGACGACTTCAGCAGTAATGCCAACAAGCTGGTGGTCGCTGCCGGGGAAATTCCCGACGATTACGAGGGACTCGATATCGGTCCGGAAACGGCGAAGCTTTATGCCGAAACCGTCAAGTCAGCCAAGACGGTCGTTTGGAACGGTCCCATGGGCGTGTTCGAAATGCCACCCTTCGACGAAGGCACCAAAGCGGTCGCGCAGGCGGTTGCTGAGAGC
>JANQRQ010000138.1 GCA_028284485.1 Planctomycetaceae bacterium
TGGTACGGTATGAAGATGCCGAATCGAGCAATCGATGATACTCCTTGAGGAAAACAAAATGGGACTGAATCGACGACGGTTTCTCACCGCGACAACTGCTTTGACCGCAAGCAGCCTATTGTCCAATGGCATGTTCGCCGACGAACGACAGTCGCGCCGCAAGTTTACGATGGCTCTCGCGTGCGGTCCGTTGGGTGTACGGGCCGATTTGCAACAATCGATCGATTGGGCCTCAAGGTATGGATTCGAAGCAGTCGAACCCAAGTTGGCGGAGATTCAGCGAATGCCAGCTGCCCAACGAAAAGAACTGATGCAGCAGCTCGCCGAGAAAAACCTCGTCTGGGGTTCGACCGGAGTACCAGCCGATATCCGTGCAGCGAGTGAATCCGAATTCGCCGGGCAGCTCAAGCAATTGCCGGCGGCCGCCGAAGCCCTCCAGTCGGTCGGTGTCACACGTCTGCGCACGTACCTGCGGTCGCATCATGCGGAATTGACGTATTTGCAAAACTTCAAACAGCACGCCGACCGCATTCGCCGTATCGGCAAAATCATTGGCGACTACGGATTGCGATTTGGTCTGGAATACGTGGGAACGCGACAACTTCTCAATGCATCCCGCTACCCCTTCCTGCATACGCTCGCCGAAACTCGAGAGCTTATCGCCGAAGTCGGACTGAACAACATTGGCATCGTCCCCGACAGTTGGCACTGGTATGTCGCCGAAGAAACGCGAGCGGACCTGCTGCAACTGACAAATGCCGATGTTGTGGGTTGCGACTTGAATGATGCCCCGACAGGAATCGCCGTCGTCGACCAGATCGACAATCGACGGGAGTTACCTGCCGCCACCGGAGTCATCGACGTCGGTACTTTTCTCGACGCGTTAGTGGAAATTGGATTTGATGGACCGATACGTTGCGAGCCCTTTAATCAAAAGCTGCGCGAAATGGACAACGAGCCGGCCGTCGAGACAACGGCCGCAGCGATGAAGCGTGCCTTCGGCAAGATCAGCTCATAAAACAGCGTCGACAACGACACATGATGCCACGTCCATTCAGTCCGGGAGCAGGGGAATGAATCGCGCACTCATTAAGTCGGTATCCGTTTGCGGAATTGTTCTGACGCTCGCCATCAATTCGAGTTCTCTCACGCCGGCCAAGTCGCAGGATCGCTCCGCTCGGCCGACGGCGGACTACAAACTTCCCTTCAGCAATCGACCGAAAGTGCAGGAGATTCGCGATTGGATCAAACAGGTTCCGGACCAAGATCGACCGGCAGCAATTGCCACATTCTATGAGCAAATCGGCAAACCGTATCTCGACAAAACTCGCAAACAGGGGCAATACAAACCACCAGGCATTAAAGACAGCGACACACGCGAGTTCGTATTCAAGTCGACACCAACACGCGACCTGAAGCTATTCGTCGATTTCCCCGCCGATTGGCAGAAGGAAGACAATCGGCCCGCGTTAGTCTTTTGGTACGGCGGTGGATTCACGCAGGGTAATGCCGGCCAGTTTTACTATCAGGCCAAATATTTTACTGAGCGAGGCGCCGTCTGTTTTCGCCCCGAGTATCGCGTACGCGATACCGACAACACCCTGCCGGTCCATTCTGTGGAAGATGGGATTTCCGCCGTCCGTTGGATCAAAGAGCGAGCTGGCGAATTCGGCATCGACCCGAATCGCATCGCGGTCGGCGGCGGATCAGCGGGTGGCTGTATGGCATCGGCAGTCGCTACTGTCGACACGCACAAATTCGCCGAGTTGGGATTCGTCGGCCCCGAGGACGATCAGGAAATCGACACCGACGTTTCCGCCATGTTGCTTTTCAATCCCTACCTCGACTTCTTCGAGCCGACACATCCGAGGCAAATCGAAGAGGAATGCCTGTTCTTGGGTAAAGACCCCGAAGACTATCGCGAGGCGCTGCATGCCATTTCTGCGATTGAATATCTCACCACCGAATCACCACCCAGCATTATCATGTTCGGCACGCGTGATGCGTTTTACGTGTCGGACTTGCGTTGGATCGTCCGATGTCGCGAGCTAGGGCTACTGTGCCGCGACTACGTTTACAAAGGTGAGGTTCACAGTTGGTACAACAATTCCCCACACTTGGAGTACACGACACACAACGCCAACGAATTCTTGATTGAGATTGGTTTTCTTGATCGGCAGCCGGAAGTGGCGCTGCCCCACAAACCGATTAGTGGCGGTCGATCTGCAATCCAAGCCACCAAATACAATGGCAAGAAAGATTGGGACGAAATTCCTCGATATCGAGAATTTGTTGAAAAACACAGTATCAAACTGATCCCGTTTAAACACTACGAACGGGCCGATCAGTAACGTTCGGGATACACGGCAAGCAAGAAATCTATAAAACTCGTGTGAAGTTGAAACCGAACTCCGTTAGCTTCGGTATGATAGAACTCTGGCCCGACTGATGTGCGAATCCGCGATGTGCGGATCCGCTCAGCGGATTTGACATCGACAGCCAAACTCGGAACGGTATACGCTACAATTATCTCGGCTGCCTTTATTCCTATTCGTAGATAAGCAAAGCAGGAACTTCGTTATGGCGCACATTCGTAACTCCGTACTGGCAGTTGCAAGCATTGCCTTGTTGGTTTTGCCGCACTCCGACCTCTACGCCGTCGAGCCGAATGCGGCACCGACAACCGGTGAGGTAACGTTTTCGGAGCACATTGCCCCGCTGATTTTCAACAATTGCTACGAATGTCATCGCCCGGGTGAGGCGGCCCCCTTTTCGCTGATGAGCTACGAAGATGTCAGCAAGCGCGCCACCATGCTGCAAGAGGTGATGGAACGACGATTCATGCCGCCTTGGCATCCCGCCCCAGGTCATGTTGAGTTTCACAATTCGCGACGTCTCAGCGACGATCAACTCGCCCTGTATTCCAAATGGGTCGCTACAGGCAAAGCCAAAGGTGACGACGAGAAGTTGCCGGAATTACCGACGTTCGCAGGCGGTTGGCGCTTGGGCGAGCCGGACCTCGTTGTCACGATGCCGGAATCGTTTCACGTGCCGGCCGACGGTCGCGATATCTATCGCAACTTTGCAATTCCACTTGATCTGCCGGAAGACAAATGGCTGACCGCCATCGAAATTCGTCCCGACGAGCGGTCGGTTGTCCATCATGTGTTGTACTTCTCAGATGAATCGGGAGTTGCTCGCGGACTCGATGGACGCGATGGAAAACCGGGGTTCCGGGGAATGGGTTTTCGTGCGACACAAGTCGGCGGATGGGCAGTCGGCGGCGTGCCGTCGAAGCTACCTTACGGCCTCGCGCGGAAACTGCCACAGGCTTCCGATTTGATATTGGCTTGCCACTTCCATCCCGTCGGAAAGGCGGCAGATGTCAAAATCACCGCCGCGCTCTATTTTGCTGATAAACCTCCCGAACGCGATTATGTCCGTTTTCAAATTCCGCCCGGGTACGGACGGGGGACAAAGCTTTCCCAGGGTGTCCCACCGGGTGAGAAGAATTTCCAAATCGAAGGGGAATTCACGCTGCCCGCCAAAGCAGAGTTGATACACGTTTCCGGACATGCGCATTACATCTGCAAATCGATGAAGGCGACCGCGACGCTTCCTGATGGGACCGTGCTCGACTTGCTGTCACTCCCAGCGTGGGACTTCAATTGGCAGGGGCAATATTACCTTAAGGAAGGACTTTGGCTGCCCAAGGGAACAGTTTTGCGAGGAGAAGTCAATTACGACAACAGTGCCGATAATCTCAACAATCCCAACGACCCGCCGAAGCTGATCAAATGGGGAATTCAGTCGACCGATGAAATGGGATCGCTGTTCTTCGGGTTCGCCGTCAACGATGGCGACTTGTTCCCTGACCAGGGGCGACCGCGGGGCGGAAACCGGGCGGCCGGTCTCACCCAACGACTCAAGGCGTTGGACAAGAACAGCGACGGCAAGTTGCAAGCCGACGAAATCCCTGCAGCGTTTCGGCCGTTGATGTCGCGGATTGACAAAGACAGCGATGGCGTGCTCGACCGGCAAGAACTGACCGAATCTGCCCCTCGACTTCGCCAGCTATTCGGTGGAGCAGGGCGATAACAACGAAAGACCGGGTGTCTCGAGAGTCTTTGGTCCGGAGGTGCGACGCCTATATGCGATACTTCCCTAGCCTGCCATCGGTCTTGTTGACGTTGGCTGCACTGCCAAACTTCGTCCCTGCCGAAGAGGCAACGAAGGGTCAGGACCTTAAGAAAGTTGCGGACGTCACTGTCGAGTTGCAGTCACTTAGCGACAAAACTCTCAGGCCATTCAGCGTTCACGACGGCAAAGCCAACGTCGTGATTTTCACGACGGTCGATTGCCCGATTGCCAATTTCTACGTCCCCGAAATTAAAAAGATTGCAGAGGACTATCAGGACAAGGGAATCTCGCTGTACGTCGTGCACTGTGATCCCTACCTCACCCCGGAACGCGCCCGTGAGCACCAGAAGGAATACGAGTATACGCTGCCGATCATGCTGGACCTGCGGCACGATCTCGTCCGGGCGACCGGTGTCCGCCGCACGCCAGAAGCGGTGATCGTGTTGCCAGAAGGCAAGATTGCCTACCGTGGCTGTGTCGACGATCGTTTCGCTGACCTGGGCAAGAAACGCCAATCTCCGAGGCATCAATACTTGCGCCAGACGCTCGACGAAATTGTCGCGGGGAAACCGCTGACCAATCCTCGCACCGAGGTCGTCGGCTGCATTATCGAGATTCTGCCGGCCACGCGTGGTGGCCATTCAAAATGAATTCGCTGACTGCCGGCATCGGCGACATGCCGAGCAGGAATGGTGGAACGATGGCGATACTCTCCAAGATACGGCTTGGACTCGTTGTGGTTGGGTTGAGTCTGCCGTCTCACGTTCCAACGTTGTTGGCAGCTCCGCCGATCGACGAACTCAATTCGATCGTCGATCTAATTGAGCGAGACGCACCCTTGGATAGCTCGCAAGTACCCATTGTTCGACTAGGCTCCACAACGACCGAAAGCCGGTTCTTTCCCGATCGTACGATGCGACACATCGCGCTTAAAATGACGAGTCAGAAGTACCGCGGAGTCGACTGCCGGCATGACGTCGACATCTATCTGCCGGATCGTCCGCTGCCGGATGAATCGCAACGTGTCGCGGCGATTATCTTGGGTGGCAATGAAATCCGCGCGGCCGAATTAGAAATGGATTGGTTGGAGTCGGTCGTGCTGCAGATGGGAATTCCATGTGTGGTGATTCAACAAGCATTCGTCGCCCGACAATTCGGTGCCAAGAACGCCGGCGAATTGATGTCGTTCGGAAATCAGCGGTACATGGAAACAGGCGACCCTCGTGAGGCCGGCTATTACGCGTTGGCAAAGATCTTCTCGGCCGCTGCCACTGTCGCCGAAGATTTGCCGGAACTTCGCGCCAGGCGGTTCATCGTCACCGGCAGTTCGAAGGGTGGCATGGCGGCGTTAATTGCTTGTGCCGGAGACTCACGCATCGTCGGAGCATATCCCACCGCATGGAATGCCGGAGCAGTGTTGGGATTCACTCGGCTGAAAGGCCAGCGATGGGGATGGGATATCAAACCGAAAGAAACCGGCCCAGCCGGTCAATCGGCGCGAGAATCATTGGCGGTTATGGATACCCCCCGAGGAACACGATACCGCGAATTGTTCGATCCCGCCGAATGGGACGAACTTCTCGCTGGGAAATTTGTGATGCCGGCAGTCGGCACGAACGACCCGTTGTTCCACCTGCTTTCTGACGATAACTATTTCGACGAATGGCAGTGTCGCAAGGCTTTGCTGCGGATTCCGAATTACGGGCACGGTCGGCGGCATGTTCAGCATACCCTCGGATGGAGGGCAGCAGTGGCTGCAGCATTGCAAAAGCGTCAGATCCCATCGATTCAGCTCGTGTCAGAAACCTCTGGAGATGAAGTGGAGTTGGTCGCCAAAATCCGCGGAGACTATACAACACTGGAATTGGAACTTTGGCAAACGACCGATTCTACCGGCGACTACCGGAAGGCAAAGTGGGTCCGTATAGATGCCAAAACGATCAAAAGAGGATCAAATCGCGTGCCACTAATGGATGTCTCTGTGCCAAGCGCGGGAACAGCCGCCTACTACGTTCGGCTTAACGAGCGGTCCCAGGACCTTGTCCTTGTCAATAGCTCAAACATTGTGGAACTCGGAATGCCAATCAACCTTCGTCAATGATGCGAATTGGCCGCGGCATGGCCGGAGGAACGTATCCTGATCGGAGTTACTACATGATCCGCAAAGGCACATTGTTGATACTCGCTTTTTTCAGCTTGTTGTCGGCAAACTCCGTTGCTGCACCGCCGCAACAAGAACCAGCGTTTTATACCGACGTACATGGCGCGGGGGCATTGGTGCAATCGATGGATGCGGTCGGGCAATTCGATTCGTCGTACTTGCGTTACCGCGACGCCGGCGTCAATTGGTTGCTGAAGCAAACCCGCGAGTTTCCAGAAGAGGGCAGAACGTGGCTACAAAACCCTTCCGCTGAGAGAGGCTTTGCCAATTACCATACGACAATCACTGTGACAGCCAACTACAGTGCTTCGGTACTCATGAAGATCTATGAGCAAACCGAAGACCCGCGGCTGCTCACCGCGATCGACAATCATATCGCCTGGCTGAAGAACACTGCCCGCAAGAAACAAACAACTGACGGAGCCGATGCACTCTTCTGGACGAGTCGGCATCATCTCGATGTCACCCAGCGTGCTGCAAAGCCTCGTCCGCTCATGTCGGGCCATAGCTGGGGATTCGGAAATATCTTGGACACGTTCGGTGAATACTACCGACTCACAGAAGACAAAAGCGTTCTCCTTTATTTGGAACAAGGATCGCGATTTGGATATCTCGCCAGTATCAAGATTCTGGGGGAATCAACAGTCGCGAATGCCCAGCGACGCCGCGGACGACCAAACATTGGCGGAAAAAGTCCGAGCAGTCTCCAGGAACGAATTCACTGGAAGCGGTACGACGGCAGCATCGTCACCGGTTTTTGTCGCGGCTGTTCTGGCAATGTGCATGCGCTGCAAACGGCGCAACAGTTCATTCCCGGGCGGCAGATTACGGACGATCGCTCGATTGAAGATGTCATCAATTCGGGGCTGCGTTACCTCATTGACGAAGCGAAGAAGGAAAACGACTTCGCGATCTGGCAGAACATGAATGGCAGGCCGGGCGAGCGGAACCTCGGTATCGGACGCGGGGTCTCGGGAATCGCGCTCACATTGTGGCACGGCTACGAGATGAATCGTGATCTGGGGAACGACGTCATGGCCCAGAATTCCCGTAAGACGGCCGACGCCACGATTCGCCTGATTCTCGACGAAGTCGAAACGTTGAATATGAGCGAATCCCTCACGGAATACGTTGCCCAAGGTGCCGATGCCGACCAATCCGGCCGGCTCGTCGAAACGATCGGGATTTGCAGCGGCATCAGTGGAACGTATCGCTGGTTATTCGAGTACGCCGACGCCGTGCGCGAAGAAGACCCTGAATTGGCAAAGCGTTGCGAAGACGCAACCCGCATTGTTGCTCGGCGTCTCATCAATACCGCATTTGTTGTGGAGGGCGCGTATGCCTGGAAGAATCACAATCCAAAGTTTGGCGGCGAAAAGGTCGTGAACATGGCCATTGATCATGGTCAGACCGGCGTCGTAACCGCATTGGCTGAGATCGGCCGGCGACTTGGCGACGAGTCAATCATGGATGCGGCTCGGAAAAGTGCCGACTTCGTTGTCGCCCAACTGGTGGAAGATGGCGATGGGTTGAAGATGCCGTTTCTGGTACCGATCGATCCGAACGCGGAACGATTGCTCGCATCTGAGTGATTATGGATACACAGACCGCCGGGATCGCATCTTGACGCTTGATCATTCTTTCACGAGCGTCGCCACCCAGCCCAACTGGCCCGGCGCCGAGATCTCAACTCGCTTGCCTCCCGTGACCTTCATCGATTCGCCCCATTCGCCCGTGGAGACACTGATCCATCGCATGTCGTAATCCTGAGGGCGACCTCGCAAGTCCAGCGTTACGGATCCCCCATCGGTAAAATAGAGCAAATACTTCTCGCCAGGCTTCGCTGCCAAATACGCCTCGTCCGGTTCACGGTTGCCCAACAATTCCATGGCGGTCGCCACTTCCCACATGCGAATACGCGTTTCCGCTTTGCGAGCGGCAGCGATGCACGCCTTGGCGATATCGTTCAGTCCAATTCCCGCATCGGGACGATGAAAGCGAACGGTCGCCGATCCGGCAATCAGGTTGCGCCAGAATCGCTCGACACCATCGACCGGTGTTCCCGTACCAAAGCTGTACTTCCCATCCGAATAGATTTTGACGTGATTGAGTGGCCGGGGATGTGCCTCCCGCTGTTGTGCGATCCAGAAAAAATTCTCCCATTGATCCTGATTGAACGTCCGACTGTTGACCTGCGAAACGTCGAGAAAGGGATACATTTCCGGGTTATCAAAGGCCTCCCTCAATTTTTCCGATTGTTTGGGTTTCCAGGCGTCATCGAACATATCGGTGCAGTAGACGGTTTTTCCTTGTTGGCGGGCGCGATTCCGGATGAATGCCATCCAGTAGTGCCCCCACTTCGGATCGGTCGAGGTCTCGTTGTTCATGCAGTACAACACATTCGGATACGTGAGACTTTCGGATAGCATCTTCTCGACGAACCGCTCTTGATGGTGACGAATCAAGTCGGACTTCGCGCCGTCGTACCGTTCCATACCGCGAATTGTATGGAAAAACGGCTGACGGTCGCGCGACGGATGTTCCGGATACGCAGCAGCAAAACCGGTCTCCGTACCCGAGTAATTGATATTGTTTTGCGGTCGCCAAGGACTGATATCCCAATGTTCCCGCGAGAAATCGAACCGATCCCAGACTTCGATTTGAATGAAGATGTCCCGCTCGTGACACCACCGCAAACAGTCGGCAAATCGTTGCCAGTAGTCCTCGTTCCATTGCTCCAGATCGAACTTGCCATTGGGGAGTCGTTTGTGTGGCTTGAGATCCACTCCTTCCCGCTGACTCATGGTGTTGCGGACGTAATTGGCTTTGGCAGTGGCGATTTCGTCGAGATGGTCCTTAAGCCCGTCTGCCAAGAAAATGTGATCGGTCTTGCTGCCACCCAACAGCAAAACCGGCTGCCCCTCGTATTGCCAATATCGAGGATTGTTCGCGTACGGCTGAATGCCGCCCTCGTCTGCGCAGGTAACGGACAACGGCGCGCCCAGAACCATCATCACAATCATGGATGAAACAAAGTCAATTCGTTGGCAATGCATGTGTAATTCCCTGCCACTGGGGTTGAATCCGAGGAATGCGAACTCAATCATCTTACCGAGCAAGTCGCAACACGTTCAACGTATTCGGTTCATGCTGCTCGTAGGACTGCGAATCGAGGACGCCCATAAAAGTCAACGAACGAAAAGGATCGCACCGTGAAAACCAAGCAGCGCGGCGCTGGCAAGCCGATCGCCTACGAGGAGGATTTGGCGTACGTCCACGATGTCGGCTTCGATGCATTTGCTGACGAATCCTCACCAGGACTGCTCGAGATCATGAAGCAGTCGGGCATCAACGACGGTCATGTCGTTGACTTGGGATGCGGCAGCGGTATTTGGGCTCGATTTCTGACTGACGCGGGTTACGACGTCACCGGTGTCGATATCTCCCCGGCAATGATTTCCCTCTCCAAAAAACGGGCGCCAGGCGCGACGTTCCGGGTGGAGTCATTCCACACCTTCCGTTTTCCTTCGTGTCGAGCCGTCACATCGCTGGGAGAACCGTTCAACTATCTGTTCGACAAAAGCCACAATCGTGCCCAACTCACACAGCTGTTTCGACGAGTGTTCGCAACATTGGAGCCAGGCGGTCTGTTCATCTTCGACGTGGCCGAACCGGGACGAGATCAGGGTCGGGCTCCGGTATTCTGGCGCGGTGAAGACTGGGTCTGCATGGCAAGTTTCGAAACCGATATCCGCAGGCAACGACTAACGAGGCATGTCACCACGTTTCGCCGCGTTGGAAAACTTTATCGCCGCAGCGAAGAGATCCACCGCATGCAGCTTTTCCGTGGCAGCGACCTGGCCGACGTGCTGAGGCAGATCGGATTTCGAGTGCGACTGGTGCGTAAGTACGGGAAACATCAGCTTGCCAAGCACCTCGTCGGAATCATTGCACGCAAGCCTTGAACAGCCGAAATCGTTGCCGCCACGAAACTCGACGACTGGAACCGAATTGCTCAGCCAGTTGGGTTTTACTCACTTTTCGAGTTGGGCGACCACCGCAGTGGCGATTTGGATATCTTGAACCGCCACACCGGTCAGGTCGGCAACCGTGATTTGGTCGTCGCTCGTCCTTCCTGCCGCTTGCCCACTGACAATGTCACCCAATTCAACGATTGCACCCCGCTCGATTGCTTTTTGCGCTAATGCGTGATGAATCTCACCTCGCTGGGTACATTGCGCGATGCTGTCAGCAACGACGACTTCCGCCCGCTTTAACATATCAGTCTCCAATTCCTGCTTATCGGGTGTATCAGCACCGACAGCCGTGATATGAGTCCCCGGCTGCAGATGGTCCGCCGACAACAACGGTCGATCAGAGGGCGTCGTCGTTACTATCAAATTGCACGTGGCGACCAATTCACCTGGATCGTCGACATGCTCGGCATTGAAGCCGACCTGTCGCATCTCATCACAATAGGCATCGACGTGCTGCGGAGTTCGCCCCCAGACCGCGACATCCCGACATGGCACGACTTGGCTGAGGTACTGCAGCTGCAGTCTCGCCTGAATGCCTGTTCCGAAAATGCCGATCCGTCGCACATTTTCAGGTGCGAGATGTTTTGCGGCGATCGCCCCGGCGACAGCCGTGCGTGTGTCGGTCAAATGCCCTTCGTCGAGCAAAATGGCTGCCAACTCGCCGGTCGCCTGCCGAAACAACAGCATCAATCCACTGCTGCTGGAAAGCCCGATCAACGGATTTTCATAAAAGCCCGAGGCGATTTTGATGACGTAGTAATCGTGATCTTTAATAAAACCATACTTGATATGCACCTCTCCTTGAGGCAGCAACAATTCTCCCACAGGTGGGACAACGGCTTCACCGGCTGAATACGCCGTGAACCCTTCTTCGATCGCCGGCAATAGATCGATGTTCGGCAGAACGGATTTGATCTCGTCCAAAGTGACAACTCTCATTGCAACTCCGAAATGAGTTGATGGATCCGATCGAGCCCTTCCTGAAGATACTCTTTTGGCAATCCGAAGCTAATCCGCATGAAATGATCCATCCCGAAATGATCGCCCGGAACAATCAGTGTTCCTTTTTCGACCCGCAGTCGCTCCATGAATTCTGTGGAATTGATATCGAGATGGTAACGAACAAACGCCACCGCGCTCGCTTCGGGCGGAGTCACAGTGAATGTCCCCGGGTGACTTTCCATCCACTGCTGCAAAATCGGATACCCGTTGCGGATGTAGTTGCGAGTTCGATCTAACAACCCCGATCGAATTTCCGGCTCTAGGGCCAGCGCGGCCAATTGATTGCCCAACATCGTTCCGGAAATCGTCATGTACTCGTGCCGCATCCAAATATCCTGAACGTTTTCCGTCGGTGCTACGACCCAGCCGATCCGCAGTCCCGGCAAGCCGTAGGCTTTGCTCAAACTGCCGACGGCTACCACCTTGTCGTAGCGGCCATAAAACGACGGAGTTTGCTCGTCGGTCAGTCGTTCGGCACCGCTGTAAACTTCATCCGCGAGAATCCACGAACCGTAGCGGCTTGCCAATCGAACGATTTGGTCCATCTCGTTGCCGGTCAGGATTCGGCCCGTCGGATTGTTGGGATTGCAAACCGCAATCAGCTTCGTCTGTTCTGAAAGGCATTCTTCCAGTTCGTCGAAGTCGGGGGACCAATCGGACTCCTCGCGCAGGTGAAACGATTTCAGCTTAAATCCATGGTTTTGTGCTGCTCCCCAAATCTGCATGTAGTTGGGAAGCATGGTGACTATTTCATCACCCGGATCGAGAAGAGACAGAATGGTAATGTAATTGGCTTCGATGGCCCCCACCGTGACCAAGACATTCTCAGCGGTCGCACCGTCGTACAGCCCCGCGATGTTCTCTCGAAGCCGAGGAATTCCATTGGTATAGGGATAGTTCAATTCTGTCGCGAGCAATTCGTCGATGCCTTGCGGGCGATGTTGTAGCAATTCGCCAACCGTCACCGGATGGACGCCGCTTTCCGTCAAATTGATGTCCACGTCTTGCTCATACGCAGACATCATGCGTTCCATCAAAAACGGCTGAAAACTCGACATCGAAAAGTTCTCCCTGCGTGATCGTTGCGGATGCATTGTATCAGTCGGGCCCGCACTTGCACGTAGTGATGCACGGCCGGCGCAAAAGCCCGACCGTCAGCAATCAGTTGAGTCACCCCATTCCACCGATGGCTCGTGAGAATTGCGGGGAGAATCTCCGACCTCGCTTCGAATGTGGCAATACCGAACGGGACGTCCGACAGAGTTATGTCGAAGCGATCTCCTGCTCTTCCGCCGACGCCAATCGCGATGCTTCTGCTGCCGAAACAACTTTCCCGTCGAACAGATGAACGGTCCGATCCGCAAAGCTCGAAAACCGCGTATCGTGAGTCACCATGCAAATGGTGGCGCCTTCGTCATGCAAATCTTGCAGCAGTTGCATGACAGCCAAGCCGTTCTTCGAGTCGAGATTCCCCGTTGGTTCGTCGGCCAGCAAAATCGCCGGGTTGCCGGCCAACGCGCGAGCGACTGCGACGCGTTGTTGCTGTCCCCCCGACAACTGCGAAGAGTAATGGTTCCCCCGGTGCAACATATCGACACGTTCGAGCGCCTGTTCAACACTTTCCTGGCGCTGCTCGACAGACTGTCCGCGGTATCGCAACGGCAACTCGATATTCTCGCGAACCGTCAAGTCGCCAATCAAGTTGAACGCCTGAAAGATAAACCCGATTTCCCGGTTACGCAGCTTACTACGCTGCCGTAACGATAACTCGCTGACCTCTTGTCCTTTCAAAAGGTATTCCCCTTCGGTGGGCACATCGAGCAGACCCATGATCGAGAGCAGCGTCGATTTACCGCATCCCGACGGCCCGGCAATTGACACAAACTCTCCTTGTTTGATGTCGACATGCACAGCGGACAGGGCATGTGTCTCGACTTCGTCCGTCAGAAACCGTTTGCCCAGGTTTCGCATTGAGATTAGTACGTCTTCGCTCGCCGACATTCCTACCTCCGGTCGTGAATTATTCGGAGCACGAACGACTCTATGAACACCTTCGGGCTGCGTCAGCTATCATAACACATCCCGCAGGTCGATTCGCCGGTCTTGCACAAGACATCCGAGGTAATCAAACGCCTGCGGAAATGATTTGGCTCGCTGGTCGACCACAGTTGGGTTCACGCAGGCGTTGCCGAAAGCGGATATGACGACGCCGAGTCGATTCGACCAACGGTCGCCAGACGCGAGCCGTCAGTCGATTCCGAATCAGAAAATGCCAGAACCAATTCGACCGTTTATAGAGATACGACATGGCAAGATAGGGTAAAACCGATCGTGGATCTTTCGGCCGGCGGCGCCAAATCGAACGATGGGAAAACAATCGGTGATAGCACCAGGCATAGCCGTCGGCGAGTTCGTCAATCGTCATCTGCCGTGGCTTGAATACGACATGAGCTGTGTCGTATTTCGACCAATCGCGATGCAGAATCCGGCCGTCCTGTTCCATCTGGCGAAACAACGGTGTCCCGGGATACGGAGTCAATATGTGGAAAGTGGCGCATTCCAGTCGGTTTTGCTCGATCCATTCCGCCGTGTGAGCGAACACGTCGGGCCGATCGTGGTCGAACCCCAGAACAAAGCTGCCGTTGACTTGGATGCCGTTGTCATGAAAGACGCCGACCCGTCGCGCGTAATCGTCGGTCCGAGGACTCTTTTTATGGGACGCCACGATGTTCTCGTTCTGTAGCGATTCAAACCCGACAAAGACGCCGGTACAGCCGGCCAATGCCATTTCCCGCACCAGCTCGGGATCATCGGTGACATCGATGGAAACGGCCGCGCTCCAAATCTTTTCAAGCGGTTGCAAGGCACGGCACAGCTCAAGGAGATACTCCGGGCGGGAACCCAAGTTGTTGTCAATAAATACTGCGTACGGCTGATCATCGTCGTGAAATTCCTGCGCGATTTGTTCCACGTCGCGCAACAAATACGGCATATGCAAACCGTCCGTTGCCAAGTAGCAAAAGTCGCAACGATTATGGCAGCCACGAGTCGCGATCAAACTGGATGTCGTCAAGAAACTTTCCCGGGGCAACAAATCGCGGCGCGGCGGTGGATCATCTCGGTACGGTTTACGGTAACTGCCATGATAGACGGGCTTCAGTTGATGGCGGTCAACGTCACTAAGAATCTCTCCCCACAACTGAACGCCCTCGCCAATGGCAATCGCATCAGCATGGGGCGCGACTTCGTCCGGACAAGAAATGGCATGCAATCCGCCGAGAACGACTTTCGCACCACGGGCGCGGTACCACCGCGCTAATTCATACGCCCGATTCGCAAACGTTAAATGAACGGTAATTCCCACAACTTCCGGGAATGGATCGCAGGGCGGCGGCCCCAATAGCAGATTCTCATCCCAGTACTCGACCTCCCATTCTGGAGGCGTACTGGCCGCAATGCTGGTCAAAGCCAAGCTCGGCGTCAAAACATGTTTCCCAAAACTCGCATGCGGATCTTTGGGATAAAACGGATTGATCAATAACGCGTGGCGAGGAGTCGGAGGGAGCGTTTGCAGGCTCTCGTCGAGCCGTGGTGCTTCGCGGAACGCCTGTGGTAACCACATAAGAAGCCCCTAAACTTGGTAATGTAAAGTTAATCGGCCCAACATGACGTTTGTCTGCGAAATTCTCTGGGGAACAGACGGCTGCCTAAACGGGCCTGAATTGCGATGCATGTTGTCGCACGACAGAATCTGCCTGCGCTGTCGTCTACCGCCGCGACCGTGGCTTCTCGACAACGACGACCCGGCAATCACTTTGTGATGCAAAGTATATGCGCTGGTTTTGAGTTTGTCAACGTGAAAGATGGGTCTCCGGACTGGCTGAACTCTCGACGTTCTCGACACACCGCAGCATCACTTCATCGTTTCCAGTCATTTGTCTTATCGTTCGAGAATGGCGACGATAGAGATAGGCACAGGATTCTGTGGGTGCACCAGCCACCAACTGCCGACCAAAATCATCACATGACGTTGCAATAGGTTTTCCATGACGCGCATCGGAATCATCGGGCTGCTCCATGAATCCAATACCTTCATTGCCCAGCCAACGACGATCGAGAACTTTCAGCAACATGTGATCGTAACCGGTGAAAAAATCCGAGAGCAGCATGAGCAGACGCATCACGAAATCGGCGGGTTCTTCGAAGGGCTTCACAGATACAGTGAGGAAACCGCTAATACTCAACCATTGACAGCAGTCCCCATTTTTCTCGCTAGGACTCTGCCATCGGGCCCATTGACAGCATCAACTTTTGAACAGCTTGTCACCCAGATGCTCGATGAGTTGAAAGAAGCCGGACAACTCGACGGGATACTCGTCGCACCGCACGGTGCCACGGTCTGCGAAACATTCCCTGACGCCGACGGCGAATGGCTTGCAAGACTGCGAAACCAAGTCGGCCCCGATGTGCCTATTATCGGAACGCTCGATTTGCATACCAATCTTTCGCCGAAGATGATTCAAAGTTGCAATGCGTTCGTGGCTTACCGCACGAATCCCCATTTGGACCAACGTGCACGCGGCATCGAAGCCGCTCGTTTGATGGCCCGCACGCTCGCCGGCGAAATTCGCCCGACGATGGCGGCCGTCTTTCCCCCCTTGGCCATTAACATCGAACGGCAGGCGACTGATGAGGATGATCTCAAACCGCTTTACGATTTCGCGGACGAGCAACTTAGCGAATCCAGCATTCTCTCGAACAGTATCTTGCTCGGTTTCCCCTATTCCGACGTCCATGAAATGGGATCGGCCGTCCTCGTGGTCACAAATAACAACGAACAGCTCGCGACAACGTCAGCACGGGAACTGGCCAGCGTTATGTGGGAGCGCCGAGAGAACTTCGTGGGAAATATGATCGACATCGACTCGGCACTCGACCAATGCGCAACACTCGAAGGCCCGATCTGCCTGTTGGATATGGGGGATAATGTGGGTGGTGGCTCGTCGGCTGATGGGACCTTTCTAGCGCACGCCATCCATCAACGGGAAATCGACCTAGCCTTCGTCTGCCTGTTCGACCCAGAATCAGTCAAACAGGCGGAACTAGCCGGTGTGAATGCGGCCGTTCGACTTTCGGTCGGCGGAAAAAGCGACGACCTTCACGGACCGCCACTCGAATTGGATTGTGTCGTGCAATCTCTGCACGATGGTCGCTTTTCCGAAAGTGAACCTCGGCACGGCGGGTTCTCGACTTTCGACCAGGGCCCAACCGCAATTGTGAAAGCGCAGACCGGGCTCACCGTCATGCTCACCTCACGACGGATGGTCCCGTTTAGTCTGCACCAGCTATTTAGCTGCGACCTCGATCCGACCGACTTTCATATCCTGGTCGCCAAGGGGGTCAATGCCCCCATCGCCGCGTATGGGCCGATCTGCCGCAACATCATCCGCGTCAATACTGCCGGCTCCACCTGTGCAGACATGCTCGCCCTCGAGTACACCCACCGCCGTCGACCCATGTTTCCCTTCGAGCCAGATACAAATTGGTCGTCGGATGAACCGACGAGTGTCGCATTAGGGTATCAAACGTCCTGAACGGTGTATGGGGTCGGTTAGTTGTCTTCAGCCAGTCGTTTAATCGAGATATTGCGGAAAGCCACTGGGTCGTTGTGACCGGCGAAGCCGAAATGCCCCGATTTGAGATCCTTGCCAGCATGCTCGGCGTCGTCTTTGAAGTCGGTGATTTCGCTTAGGTCGGTATCAAGAATCGTGTATCCGTTGAGCGCTACGACAATCTTCGAGCCGTGAACGGTCACTTCCTGATAGTTCCATTCACCGGTCGGCCTGAGATAGCCACGATGCGCGGCGGCCATTCCGTAGGCAGAACCGTGGTATTGTCGGGCGTCGAGTGCCGCGTATTTGGGATGCTCGGAATCGATCACCTGCAATTCGCACATGCCATCGAGGTGAGGGCGCCCCGTACCGGGATAGCGAATCGCCAACCCGTTGTTGCCGGCCGGTGGTAATTTAAATTCGAGCCGCACGACGAAATCGGAGTACTCCGCTTCGGTAAACAGCGTTCCTCCTTTGCCGTCCTTGCAGGCGATGGCCCCGTCTTTGATCTCGTAGTTTTCGACATCTCCAGCCCATCCGGTGAAGTCTTGTCCGTTGAAGACCGATTCGAATCCTTCGGAATCCCGGTCGCGAAGAATGGCGGTCGCTTCATCCGCAGGAATATCTCGTGCAAAAATATTTCGCCAACGGATTTCGCCACCGTGCGTTTGTAATTGAATCGGCCCGCTTGGCCACAACAGTTGACTGCGATCCCAGTAGTTGGCCATCGGAATATGTTCGACGACTAACTTCTCATTCAGCCAGACGCTGGTGCGGTCACCGACCTGCAGGATTCGGAAATGATTCCACTCCCCGAATGGTTTGTCAGCCAGTTGGCTGGGTAGCCGACCGACCGTATCAGGGGCATTGTTGTGCAGCCCGCCCGAACCTTTATCGGCCCCGCGTTCCCATTTGCCTCCCTCTTCGGTGGAATCCCAAATTTGGACCTGGGGAGTGCCCCGCAAATAGATACCACTGTCGGCTTTGGGAACTGTTTTGTAATCGATCAACAACTCGATATCCGAGAATGCTCGATCCGTCGTCAGGTAGGGGCCTTTGCCGTCGTTGATCAGTTCACCATCTTCGACGCGCCAATGGGCATTTGTCTCTTCCAACCACTCGGCCAGCTGGGCCTCCCGTTCGTCACCTGGCATCTCGGCCAACTTCCGCAGGTCGTAGTGGGGAACACCATGCCAACCCGCTAAACTGCTGCCATTAAACACAGCAGTAAATCCCGCCGGCGGAACATTGTCCGCGGCGAAGGTCTGAGCGGAGAGCGCAAAGTTTGTAAAGATCGCAAACAACAGGATCAGGCGGATCATCACGGGTGAATTCCTTTCGGCTGGAATCAGGACTCCACTTTTGCGGTACTGCATTTTAGCCATCGGGCATGACCGATGCGACAAAAGACTGCAATAGACGGAATCGTGCTGTCGGGCCGCAATTCCCATGCGGGTGTGAATGTTGGTCAGAAATTCGGTATTCTGGAGAACTCGAAATCGAACCCAGAAGAAGGATTCGATTTCAAGCGACCACAGAAAGCAGCACGCCGGGAGTCCACCATGTCGCGTCCCATCGATCGACGCCGCTTCATTGCGGATGCCAGTATCGCCACAGTCGGCTTCGCCGGAGTAATGGCTCGACCTGCGGCAGCGATTGCTGACGAGACTGGCGGCAACCCGCCGGTGATTGATACACACTTGCATTGTTTTGCGGGAGCGGACGATTCTCGATTTCCGTATCATCCGCGCGGCCCGTACCAGCCGGAGTATTCTGCCACACCTCAGCGGCTGTTGAAGCTGATGGATGGTGCCGGCGTTGACTACGCCGTCGTCGTGCATCCCGAACCGTACCAGGATGACCATCGCTATTTGGATTACTGTCTTGAAGTGGGCGGCAGGCGGCTGAAGGGAACCTGCCTGTTCTTCGCCGACCGGCCCGGCTCCGTAGACAAAATGGCTCCGCTCGTCAAGAAGCACGAAGGTCGCATCCTCACAGCGCGCATTCACGCCTATGCTCCGGAGCGTCTGCCGCCGTTTGGCAAGCCGGAATTGCGCCGTCTGTGGAAGACCGCCGCAGATTTAGGTCTGGCGCTGCAATTGCATTTTCAACCGCGTTACGCGCCCGGGTTCGAGCCTCTTATCCGAGAGTTTTCCGACACGACGGTTGTTATCGATCACCTCGGACGACCGTTTCAAGGGACGCCGGAGGAACATGCGGTCGTTGTCGGTTGGTCTCAATATCCCAATACGATTATGAAGGTCTCGGCATTGCCATCGCAGGATTCTTATCCGCACCGCGATATCGGCCCGGTCATCAAGCAATTGACTGATGCTTACGGAGCCGAACGGATGATTTACGGCGGGGGCTTCAACTCGGAGGCAACTGCTGAATCGTATCGTGGGTACCGCGAGCGCGCGGCGTCATATTTAACACACCTTTCTGAGACAGAACGCGGCCAGATTTTTGGTGGCACTGCCGCACGGCTGTATCAGTTTTCGTAGTTTGTACTAACTGTTCAAGCAACTTTTGATAAGCCCATTAACGAGGGAGAGAGGTTTTCATGCGACTTACATTCAAAGTGTCCGTTGCCGTTGTTGCATTACTGTTGAGTTCGCAGGTTGTCCAAGCAGGCGACAACGAATTGACTCGAGAAGAAAAGGCGGAAGGCTGGCAACTACTGTTCAACGGCAGAGATCACACCGGCTGGAAATGTAGCAACGGAAAGGAAATCGCCACACCCGTCGAACAAGAATCGCTCGTCCCGTACGAATCCGGCGGCTATCTGATTATCCATGAAAAGGAATTTGGCGATTTCATCTTCAAATGCGATGTGCTCATGGGAGAAAAATGTAACTCGGGCGTATTCTTCCGCGTCGGCGACCTTTCCAATCCAGTTCAGTCTGGGTTCGAAGGGCAAGTGATGGTCGGGCCGACGGAAGGCTACCACGCTTTTGGTGCCATTTACGACTTGGGTCCAGTGACGAATCTCAAACTGAACGATCCAGGCGAATGGAACAGCATGACAATTACCGCCAAGGGACCGCATATTTCGATCTCGGTTAATGGCACAGAAGTCTCGCGCATTAACTGCGAGGAATTCACCGAGCCGAGCACGCGGCCCGATGGCACAAAGCACAAGTTCAAGAAAGCGGTGAAAGATTTCCCGCGAAAAGGTTACATTGGTCTGCAGGATCATGGGCATAAGGTCTGGTTCAAGAACATCAAGATTCTCGAACTGGACGAATAAACGCGGCTTAGTACACCGTTGACTGCTCAGATGCACCCAAAGCCCGCCGGCATCGCGCCTGCGGGCTTTGTTCTTTTGTAATCGCACTTCTTTTTTTAGCCGCAATCAGGCCCCATATTTTTCCAGCCGTCCTGCGTGCGCCAGCGCCAGCATCATCAAATGTTTCGCTTCAAACTGACCCAGTCCCCCAGCGAGGCACTGCGCTTCGCCGAAACCTTCGCTACCGTCAAATCGACACGTGTCAGCCGCCAACAAGACGGGTACGGGATGCCAACTGTGCGACCGCAGTTTCGACGGCGTGCTGTGATCACCGGTCACTACAAAGACTTCCGGATTCAGGGCGTTGATCCGCGGGACGGCCGCGTCGAATGCTTCTGTGCGGGCGACCTTGGCTTCGAAGTTTCCATCCTCGCCCGTGGAGTCGGTGTATTTGTAGTGCACAAAAAAGAAGTCGTAGTCGTTCCATGCCGCTTCCAGCCGATCCATTTGATCGTCGAGCGTTGCGCCGGCATCGAGCACATTCATCCCAACCAGCCGTGCCAAACCGCGATACATGGGATATACGGCGATTGCCGCCGCCTTTAGCCCATAAACTTCTTCGTAGGTGGGGATATCCGGCTTCTTGGCGATCCCGCGCATGGTCAACAAATTCGCCGGTTGATCGTCCTTTAAGATCTCCGCCGCCTGTTGCATAAACTGCGAGATGACTTCCGCAGTGGCTTTCGACGCCTCGTCCCGTGCCTGCGGAGCCAAAGGAGGAACTCCCGTTTTCTGCGGATCGGTATCGTCGATTTCACCACCGAGACCTTCACCCCGAAATACAATGACCAACCGATATTCCTTGACCGGCCTTACGAAAACTTCCACGCCGGGGATCTCGATCTTGTCGAGCTTCTCGCACAGCTTGACACCGATTTCGCTAGCGATCCGACCTGCGCGCCGGTCAGTAATGTTTCCTTCAGCGTCAACCGTGCAGAAATTGCCGCGCACGGCGACATCGTTCGGTCCCAATTCAAAATCAATGCCAAGCGCTTCGAGCACACCGCGCCCGATGTTGTACTGCAATGGATCGTAGCCGAATAACCCTAAATGGCCCGGCCCGCTGCCCGGGGTAATGCCGGGGACAACCGGCGTGCTGAGACCTAAAGTCCCCCGTCTGGCAGCTGCATCCAAATTGGGTGTGTTCGCTGTCTCCAGTTCTGTTTTTTCGCCCGGTTTGGGAGGCAGCCCGCCCAAACCATCGGCCACGTACAGGACGATTTTGGAGTCGTTTTCGCGTTTTAGTTTGCGCGTCAAATCGTGAAGATCGGTCGTCATTTTCGTTTTCGCTTATGATTCTTTGCCGCGGTCAATTACATTCTCTTGTGCAGAATCCGGTCGCCCGAAATCTAACGAGCCCCAATTGTTGATTACCGACTGTTCTGCTTCAAGGGCCGCACATGCGGACGTGGAATTCTCGCCAACATTATGTCCGGACAAGAACTCACGCTGTGGACGGCACGTGTGGCCGTCGCCTGCTATTTCACGCGAATTGTCGTCGACCTGACTGGAGGGAATCGGCAGCGGGCCAATTCCATTGCGCGATGGACCTGGACGATAGGTCTGGCCATCTACCTGGCCCATGTCGTGTGCGCCTTTCATTATTACCACAGTTGGAGCCATCAGGCGGCCTGGGACCATACCGCAAACGTCAGCCGCGAAAAAGTCGGCCTCGATTGGGGTGGAGGGCTGTTCTTCAACTATGCCTTTACCGCGATTTGGATTGCCGATGTCATCGGCTGGTGGATGATTGAGAACTATCAAAACCAGTCGCGGCTGCGTTACTGGATTGTGCAATTTGTTTTCGCATTCATGATGATCAATGCATCGGTGGTCTTTGGTCCGAGTGAGTGGCGAGTCGTCGGAGCAGCGGCTCTGGGGCTTCTGCTGCTCCTCGTTTGGTGGCGGCCACCGTCCGGACCGCGTCAAATCCACGGCAACACGTGACTCCTGCATGAAATCGGCAATCAATCAAGGTACAATTTTCAGGGGATCAATTGCGGGTCATACACGGTTGAAGAACCATTGGAAACCACACAGCAGAATTCGGACTTACGTTGATACCGGCCACACGAGCAGCTGAGCGTTTCAATGCGAACGCTGTCATTCCTGCGTCTCATCGTAAGAACGAATTGGTTCTATCAGACATGAGGAGTGAAAAATGATTCGCAGCCTGAAATTTGCGGTCGCAGTGTTGCTGTTTGTCGGATTGACAGCCAAAGCCGATGACTCCGACCTCATTGCCGCTGGCGCTAAGGTGACGAAACTGGCTGAAGGCTTCACGTTCACCGAAGGGCCTGCCGTCGATGCAGCGGGAAACGTTTACTTCTCTGACATTCCCAATGAAAAGGTCCACAAGTGGTCACTGGATGGAAAACTGTCGACATTTCGAGAGGAGTCCGGCGGAGCCAATGGCCTGTTCTTTGATGCCGCAGGCAATCTGCTTGGCTGTGAAGGGAAGAGCCGTCGAGTCACATCCACATCACCAGCAGGTGAGGTCACTGTGCTTGCCGACAGCTACATCGGGAAGAAGCTGAACAGCCCCAATGATCTCTGGCCCGACGGACAAGGGGGAATCTTTTTCACCGATCCCCGGTACGGAAATGAGGATGGCATCGAACAAGACGGTTTTCATGTTTATTACATCGCGCTCGACAACCGGGCAGTCACCCGAATTATCGACGACCTCGTAAAGCCGAACGGCATAATCGGGACGGCTGATGGAAAACTCTTGTACGTCGCCGATCCTGGCGACAATAAAACATATGTCTATCGCCTAAGCGCGCCCGGAAAACCGACCAATCGTCGATTGTTTGCGGAATCCGGCTCCGACGGCATGACCCTCGACGAACGGGGGAACCTGTACCTGACTCGCGATGCCGTCAACATTTACGCCCCGGATGGAAACCAGATCGGATCGATTTCCGTCCCCGAACGACCATCCAATGTCTGTTTTGGCGGTCCCGACCGAAAGACCCTTTTCATCACTGCGAGAAAAGGCTTCTATTCCGTCAAGATGAGCGTTGCCGGTCAGTAGCCCAGAACTATACAATTGAACATTCAATCCAGGAGGGACGAACCGAAGGGTAACGCGGCAAGAATTCGATAGGACCCTCCGACCAATCGGAACTTTCGAAATCAATCAAACAGTCATGATCTTCCAGACGTGTAATGGGATGGAAGAAGTTGTTTTCACTGTTATTATAGAGTGATTCAACGTTCTTATTGGGTTTCATCAACTTCGTAACGCGTTTCGAACATCGCCGACGAATCGATCAGCAAAGAGTTCGAAACGATGGCGGGGCACAGCGATGTCACAGGCGATCGAACAAAGTTCAACACCAGAGATTCCGACCGAAGAAATCCGGCCCGCGTTTTCGAGCAATCAACGTTTCGAATTCGAGTATAAGCCGGTACCGATGTTGGCGTACATTAGCTTGGTGCTGGGGGTCCTCTCAGCCATCAGCTTGATTAGCATTCTGGGAGTAGGGATTAGCTTTTGGGGATTGATCTTCGGAGCGGTTGCCCTGTGGAGAATTCGATCCAGTCGGGGCGAATTAGGTGGCAAGAAGATTGCGACGATCGGCTTGGCTCTGGCAGCGATATTTTTCGTTTCCGGCGGTGGTTATCACAGTTTCTTGATGGCCACCGAGGTTCCTGACGGGTTCGAACGGATCAATTTCACGCGAGATATTTCGAAAAAAGGGCTGGTTGTTGAGGATGGCGAAACGAAGCCGGCTCCCGATGTGCTGGCACTCGATGGAAAAATGATCTTTATCAAAGGATACATGTATCAACAGCGGCAACTAGAGGACCTGGAAAGCTTTGTGTTGGTGAAGGACAACGGCGTTTGCTGCTTCGGAGCCCAACCCGCCTTGACCGATATGATCGAAGTTGAGATGAAGGACGGCCTAACGGTCGACGATTGCCGAATGCTGGTCTCTGTGGGTGGCATCTTTCGAATTGACGAGAATTTTGGCACGTCGGACTTGGACGCCATCTACCGGTTGGAAGCAGTCCATATCGACGCCCCAGCCAAAACATCGTTTTGATACAAACTGTTTAGGAGTCTGCCATGGGTCGATTCACGCGAACGGGAGGATTCGCAATTCTAATCGCGGCAATGATTGCCGGTTGCTCTCAACCCGATGGCACGCAATACCGCGAGTTTTCTGAGAACGATATCCCCACGGAAGAAGATTCCACCAGCGAGGTTGTTGCGGCTTCTGATGCCGATTCTCAAAGTGAGTCGTCACCCCTGACGCTTGAGGCGGCTACGGCCGAATCGACGACTCAGGGCGACACGACCAATTCCGCCACCGGCTCGGAAGCTGTTGCGGTCACCGATACAGCAGACAGCCCTGAAGCAGGTCGCACCGACCAGTCCGCAAACGATAATGCAAACATTCAGCCGGTGGCCGCATCAGTCGTCACTGAGAACGTAGACGACAACGTCGAGCGGGAATCTCCCGATACCGACGCGCAACAAGACGAGCCGGTTGCAGTGACCGGCCGGACGCCCAAGATTCTCGTTGAAGAGCGAGACTTCCAAGTCGAAGGCCCGCAACAGGCGATTCGCGTCAGCTACGACGATATCGACCTGCTACGTGTCTTAAATATGGAGCCCGTTACGGCAGACGCGCCAAAGTTAATGCCCGGCTGGCTGAAAGATCTCGACGGCCAAAGGATTCGCATTCGAGGGTTCATGTTCCCACCATTTCAAGAAACCGGGATCGAACAATTTGTTCTGGCCCGCGACAACCAAATTTGCTGCTTTGGCCGCAGTCCGAAAATCTACGATGTCTTCCCGGTCAAGATGCGAAACGGTGTCACGGCCGACTACATTCAGAACCGCCCGTTCGACGTCGTCGGCATGTTTTATATTCGGCCTGAAGCTTACGAAGACGGCGAGTTATTCCAACTGTACGAAATCGTCGACGCCGTGATTATTGACCGTCAGCGAGGATAAAAACACGCCCTTGTGAGTGCAGGCGGCGCCACCGAC
Source organism: Planctomycetaceae bacterium (assembly GCA_028284485.1). Lineage (GTDB taxonomy): Bacteria > Planctomycetota > Planctomycetia > Planctomycetales > Planctomycetaceae > JANQRQ01. Next base: position 25,247 of record JANQRQ010000138.1, read on the forward strand.
TAGGATCGTCAATACTTGTCGATGTTCAGTTACTTTTTTGATACGCTAAACCATCAACCTAGCCGCTGAAATACTTCAATCTGACTATGGATTTTGAGGCGGCGGATTTTGAAATTGAAACACGTATTGTTCCCGACAGGCGGAATCGGTGACAGCAATATTTGAGGAGAAGGACATGCATCGGCACGCATATTCGACACTTTTCGTTGCACTGAGCGCGATCGGCCTCTTGGCGGGAACAACAGCCGGCTTGGCTTGCCCGTTTTGCTCGGCTCCGTCGCTGACTCTCAGCGAGCAATTGGCTCAAGCCGACGCGACAGTCCTTGTCGAATGGGTCGAAGGACAGCAGCCCGAAGACGACAAGCCCGGGAAAACCGTTTACGAAATTCGCGATGTCGTCTCCGGTTCACAAGGTGACCTCAACGCGGGCGACCAAATCACGTTGGCCCGCTACCGCAGCGGCAAGAAGGGCGATTTGTTCATGCTGATGGGGACCCGCGGCACGGTCATCGAATGGGGCAGCCCCTTGGAAGTGACCGAAACCGGCTATCAATATGTCGCACAGTCGCCATCGACCGAAACGCCGACCCATAAACGGCTGGAATACTTCATGAAGTTTCTGGAGTATCCCGATCAAATGGTCGCCAACGATGCTTATGCTGAATTCGCCAACGCCCCGTACAAAGACATTACCCCTCTGGCAGACAAACTTCCGCGTGAGCAAGTGAGCGAATGGGTCCGCAGCAAGGACACCCCGCCCACGCGCCTTGGCTTGTACGGTTTGTTGTTGGGTCTGTGCGGCGGCGACCAAGATGCCCTGGTCATGGAAAAGAAGATCAGCGAGAAAAGTGAAGACTTTCGCCTGGGGATCGACGGTGTCATGTCCGGCTACCTGTTGCTTAAAGGTGCGGAAGGCCTCGATTTGATTGACGAATTAAAACTGGCCAACAAGGATGTCCCCTTTAGCGAGACGTACTCTGCCATGCAGGCGCTCCGATTTATGTGGACCTATGGTGAAGGTCGGATCGAAAAGGAACGACTGCGTCAGTCGATGCGGATTCTACTGGATCGTCCGGAACTGGCCGATCTGGTCATCGCCGACCTGGCCCGCTGGAAGGATTGGAGCGTTCGCGACCACCTGATGGACCTTTACGACGACGAGGAATACGACATTCCGTCGATCAAGCGGGCCATCGTCCGCTACATGCTAGTTTGCGAAAAAGACAAGCCGAAAGACGAAGAAGCCGACATGCCGGAACATGTCGTCGCTGCCGGCGAATACCTGGCCCAACTTCGCAAGCAGGACCCGAAGACGGTTAAGGAAGCCGAACGGTTCTTCTTTTTCAATTAACGCGCTGAGTTTCGATAAACCATCAACTCATCGTTGCTCGGACTAAATCCAATTACGTTGGGTGGTCGGGGTTGCACGGAGCAAAGCGAAGCCCTCGGATTTCGAACCCTAACATGGGAACTTTTTACTGCTTACGCGCGACATTACGCGTACTAAGCGATGTACAGAAAAGTTCAATGGCCTCATTTTGCTAGCCTGGACCGGCTGGCAGTCGCCGATTTCAAAGCGACCGGCACAATATCGCATTGGCTAAACATATTTGGGAGCCTGCCATGGGCCCAATATTGCGAACAGGTCCATCCGCAATTCTTATCGCGGCATTGGTTGTCGGATGCACTCAGTCCGACGACGCGCATTATCGCGAGTTCTCTGAGAACGACATTCCGGTGGAAAAAGAGGATGCCTCTGAAGTTGTTGTAAATAATGATGCGAATTCTCAAAGTGCGTCGTCACCACAGACAACCGTAACCCAAACTGATACGGTCGTTTCGGGGATTGAAGGCAATGGCGTCGAACCATCAACCGAATCTGACCTCGTTGCTAAAACAGCAAATACCCTGCAACTCGCGAGTAATGGCGAGGGCAATCAGCGGGATGCCTCCGCGGTCGCTCAAGAAAGCGATCCGAATGCCGCAGCTGAAGATTCCGAAACGACGCCTGCGAATTCTGGTGGCCAATCCGACTTACCCATTACGAAGGCTCGCCGGACGCCAAAGATTCTCGTTGAGGCACACGAATTCCACGTTGAAGGCCCTCAACAAGCCATTCGCGTCAGCTACGACGATATCGATCTGCTACGCGTGCTGAACATGGAACCGGTCACCATGGATGCTCCCCAAATGATGCCCGGCTGGTTGAAAGACCTCGATGGACGGAGGATTCGCATTCGTGGGTTTATGTATCCCCCTGAACTGGAGAGTGGCAACCGGGCCTTTCGACTCGCCCGTGACAATCAGATCTGCTGCTTCCAACGATTTCCAAGAGTTTACGATGTGTTTGACGTCTTTCTGAGAAAAGGCGAAACCACCGACTACATCGTGAATCGCCCATTCGATGTCGTGGGGACATTCTATATTCGACCGGATGTCTTGAGTAATGGAGAAGTCTACCAACTTTACGAAATGGAAGACGCAGTCGTCATCGATCCCCATCGACGATAATGCGTTTCGTACGATTCACCTTTTGGTGGTCGAACCAAACTCGTGGAAGCCGGCAAGCCACAATTGCAGCGGCCACGAATCAGCGTGACACACTGTCGAATACGTCATTTGGAATTGACCCCCAGCCAGCAGGTACGGCGACTGCATGATTTAAGGAGAAACATATGCACTGTCACGCATATTCGAAACTATTCGTTGCACTGAGCGCGATCGGTCTCTTGGCGGACCCAACTGCCGGCCAGGCCTGTCCGTTTTGTACCGCACCTTCGCTGACGCTCAGCGAACAACTGGAGCAATCCGATGCTACGGTCCTGGTGCAATGGGTCGAAGGAAAGGAGCCCGAGAATGACGACCCTGGAACGACCGTGTACGAAGTCCGCGAAGTGATCTCTAGCTCGCAAGAGGACATCAAAGCGGGTGATAGAATTACATTAGCCCGCTACCGCAGCGGCCAAAAGGGCGATCTGTTCTTGCTGACGGGAACACGCGACACGGTCATCGACTGGGGCAGCCCACTCGAAATGACCGAAGCCGGATATCAGTATGTCGTGCAGTCGCCATCATACGATACGCCGACCTCGAAGCGGCTGGAATATTTCATGAGATTCTTGGAGCACGCCGATCAAATGATCGCCAACGATGCGTATTCCGAATTTGCCAACGCCCCTTATGAAGACATTACTCCCGTCGCCGACATGCTTCCCCGTGAGAAGGTGAGTGAATGGGTTCGCAGCAATGACACGACCCCAATACGGCTTGGCTTATATGGATTGCTATTAGGGCTGTGTGGTGACGATCGAGATGTCGTCATCATGGAGAAAAAGATCAGCGAGAATGGCGATGACTTTCGCCTGGGAATTGACGGCATCATTTCCGGTTATCTGTTGCTAACAGGGGCGGAAGGCCTCGATTTAATCGACGAATCGAAGCTCGCCAACAAAGATGTCCCCTTCAGCGAAACCTATTCTGCCATGCAAGCGCTGCGATTCATGTGGACGTATGCCGAAGGACGTATTGAAAAGAAACGGCTGCGTCAATCGATGCGAATTCTTCTTGATCGCCCCGATCTAGCCGAATTGGTTATCGCCGATTTAGCGCGCTGGAAGGATTGGAGTGTGCGTGATCACCTGATGGAACTCTACCATTCTGAAGAATACGACGTACCGGCAGTCAAGCGGGCCATCGTCCGCTATCTGCTGGTCTGCAAAAAAGACAAGCCGAAAGACGAAGAAGCCGACACGCCGGAACATGTCGTCGCTGCCGGCGAGTACCTGGCCCAACTTCGCAAGCAGGACCCGAAGACGGTCAAGGAAGCCGAACGGTTCTTCTTTTTCAATTAGCGATCAGCAGCGAAGCCGGGAGGGCGAGGCTCCCGCCGAGCCGAAAGCCGATGAGGGCATTTGATTTTCAATCACGACATCGCGTGGCTACAAGAGTGATCGAAAAGTGGAATGTCCCTTCTTTGTAACCTGTCATCTCCCCCGGAGCAACAGATTGTATCTGGCTACAACAGCGTGGAACTTCGCCTCTTCCACTGCCAACCGACTCCGAAAACGTACTCCCCTCTCCCGCCGGGAGAGGGGTCGGGGGTGAGGGGCTCTGGCCAGTTCGACATTCCCGCGCAACGTTTGTGAAGGATCGTTGCCCAACGAACTCGGCCACGTCGGGTAGACACGGCTATGGCGCCGCGCGCAACTGCAATTCGTTTCGGTAGGGAGAGGTGACGTTCATTCTTCGCTCGCGAATCGATTAATCGAATCACCAATCGAGTTTCTATCGCGATACGAGTCTGCAGGAAGAAAATAGTTGTCCGCAGAAACCCCCTAAGGGGAAATCCCCTAAGGGGACATTCTACTTTTCCAATCCAACGTTGCACGAATTCAACCGACTACCGAAAAGTTGAATGTCCCCTTTTTGTGAAGCCGAATATGTACGAAGAATATAGTTGTCGGCACGACGCTTCCGTCGGTAGCATGCACCCATCGAGCCGGGTGTGCCAACATCGGCCACTCGAATACTGCCCACCAACGCATCTTCCATCAGCGAGCGCACGACTATGGCTATTTCACGACGGACATTCCTGGCTTCTTCTCTCGCAGGTGCAGCCGCCGGTGCAACGCTGGCCGCTGAGGCTTCTGATTCAGCCAAACGCAACTTTCAATTCGAAGAAGGCCGTCGCTACCTCATGCCGGCTCATTTCGGTCCACCCCTCCGCGGAAAATCATCATACCACTACCGCGACGTCACGACGTTTTCTGTCAGTTATCGAACCGACCCCGACAAACTGATTCGATATCTGCCGGAGCCATTTGAGGTGCGGCAACCGATTCTGACAGTCTTCTATCAGATGTGCCGACAGGTCGATTGGATGGCCGGCGCGAACTACAACCTGCTGGGGGTCAACGCAGCGGTCCGCTTTAACGGGAAGAACGACCAAATCGACGGTCAATTCTGCCTCGTCTTGTGGGAGAACGACACCGACCCGATTCTGCGCGGGCGGGAGTTACAGGGTATCCCCAAAATCTTCGCCGACATCGAAGACCCGGCCATCATCGACGGGACATGGAACACCAACGCCAGCCTGCGCGGTCACAAAATTGTCGATGTCGAACTCAGCGATCTCAGTGATGCGCCGGACGCTACTCTCGAATCGATGCGGGAGAGCATGAAAGATTCCAACTGGATGGGCTGGAAGTATGTTCCCAAAACGGGCGCAAACGGAGCCGACGTCAGCTATGCCACTTTATATCCAACCAGTTCGGCTCCGGAGCGGGTTCGTTTCGGCAAAGGGAGTGTCCAATGGCACGAGCTGACCTGGGAACAGAATCCCACGCAGGCGCACATCGCCAACGCCCTGGCTGGTTTGCCCATATTGGAATACGGACCGGCCGTCGTCATCGAAGGTCCCACAGCGCTGTATGTCGAAGGCCGCCCCGTCAGGCCGCTAAGTTGAGATGTAATCAAACCAGCGACTCACGCGAGAGTATTAAGGGCGAAGCAGAAACACACGGTCGCTGTTGAAGACACTGCCCACGTAAGGGTCACGATAGGCGCCGCCGGCGATGATCAATCGACCGTTAACCACGGCAGCGGCTCCCCAACTGACGCGCAGCGGCAAGTCGGGGCCTGGCCGCCATCGGCCTGTCTCGGGCGAATAGATATGCGATGCCGTTAATCCCGTCGTCGTACCCCGACCTCCCATCACCCACACCTCGCCTTCAAAGGCGGCACAAAGCGGTGCACCAGGAGCTGGCGGGGCCGGATGCGAAATCGACTCCCAATTCTGCTGCTGGGGGTCGTACACAAACAACCCCGGGCAGTCGGAACGAGGTCCGGCAGCGACGTACAACTTTTCAGCGATGACGCAACCGCTCGCTTGATAGACCGGTCCCGGCGCATCCGGCTCCGGCCGCCAGTGGCGTTCATCGGCAGCAATGCTAACGACTTTGGTTGTTCCTTCGCCGCTGTCCAACCGCCCGCCAATGCAATACAAACGATCGTTGACGGTGAGCGCCACCGCCTGATCTCGCGGCACATCGAGAGCAGGCCCCAACCGATAGCGGCCGCTTTCGGGATCAAAGATCTCGACGGTCGCGGTCGCTTTCGTGCTATTGCCGTTTCGAAAGTTTCCACCGATGAGCCAAAGCTCGCCGTCCAAGGCGGCGATACCTGGGTACGCCTTGCCTGGTTCCAGCATCGGCGCTTCGACCTGCCATGTTCCCTGATTGATGTCGTACGACCAGACATGGTCGAGGTTGACCCATTCCGCAGCAGGCTGACCGAAATAAGTTTTGCCGCCGGCGGTGTACAACTTGTTTCCAATGCGGGCAAAAATGTTGTCGTGGTTTCCAGCCGGCATTCGGGGTTGTTCCTCCCAATGCCGATGCCATTCTTCGCGGAGCGCTTCGCTGCGATACAGATCACTTCCGCTGACCGCCCACAGCAAGCCGTCGCGGCCATGCCGTAACGCACGAATCGGTCCGCTGCCATAGGATTCGATCAATCGCCAGCTCGGCGGTTGATCGGCTTCCACGGTCAATTCTTGAACGCTGCCATCCGCAAACCCAATCACCAATTGTCGATTCGCTACGCGCGCAATCGTCGTGATTTGTGCTGGACCAGGTGGGGCAAAAGCACGGTATTCAGCGTCTGCAGATCGTGGATCGACGCGAATCACTGTTGTACCGTTGGCGAGCCAAACGAATCCGACATCGTCGGCACATGGCGCGAGCCAATGACTGCCAATGTTCTTCCCCGACAATGGGATCGGTTCCCAACGATGTGGTCGGTCGCGTGCGATGACCGCCAGCGTCTGCACGTTCTGATCGGGCTTACTGCCTAAGGCCCAGACATTGCCAAACGGGTCGTCGCAGGCAGATTCCATTTCCCAGCCGCTTGCCGGAGCCAAGGGAGTCGGCACATACATCCCATCGCCGCGTAGCATTTCACGACAGCCGACCAACCAAACGTCACCCCATCGCGATGCGAACAATAAACCTGGCTTGGCTACTGGCTCAAACGCAGGAGTGCGATCGATGGGCATGACCCCATCATTACTGGCTGCATACCGCAAGACGCGGCCATTGTTGACCATCCAGACGTCACCAGTTGGCGCGATATCCAAACCGTCAATGTCGCCTTGCTGCCAAGGCTCAGTGCCGCGTTCGTCGCTGCGAACGACAACTCCGTTGTCACCGAAAACTGTGACGTAAAGTCGGCCTTGCCGGTCTTCTCGCATCAATGCCGGTCCATCCGGCAACCCTCTATAGACCATCTCGGCAGCCGACAATGGGGCCGCGCCTAACAGCAAAAGTAGTGTCCAGCGATAGTTTTGATTTTGCATCCGCCCATGATAGGCAGGTGGCCCCATAGCGAGTCAAGAGGCTGGCTTAGCGGGAATGCTTCATTCGCTAGAGTGGTGTCGAAACAGACCGTTGGACTCAACGGCGCGAAAGCCATTACTCACCAGACGAGCCGGCGCGAATCGCCTCACAGGCTTGTTCAAGCCTCGCCGCAATATCCGGGTGCTGCTTCAATACCTCGTGCTGCTCACGCAAATCGTTCGCGAGGTTGAACAGCTGAAACGGGCGTTCAAATGGCTTACCGCGTGGTAGTTGGCGGCCTCCCGATCCGTTGCCCAAAACGAGCTTCCATTCGCCATCGCGGATTGCAAACATTCCCGCCGCGGAGTGATGGATGACCGGAGGTCGTTTATGCTGATCCGGATTCGAATCGAACAACGGTAGCAGGCTGTAGCTATCGGGCGCTGCTCCATCTGGCGGATCCGCACCAACAATTTCGCCTGCCGTCGCAAAGAAGTCGGTCAGGCAAATGGTCGTGTCGCATTGGCTGCCCGGTTTGATCCGACCTGGCCAGCGAGCCAAGAACGGAACATGATGACCAGCTTCCCAAATGTCAGCTTTCGTCCCACGAAAAATATGATTCGCGGTGTGGTGATCGTCGCGGAATCCCTGAATCGTGTTGTCCGCGACGTGGTCAGCTTCCGTTTCATCGAGTCGATACATGAACGAACCGTTGTCGCTGGAATAGACAACTAGCGTTTCGTCGGCGACATCGGCATCATCCAAAGCCTTTAGCACTTGGCCTACCGTCCAATCGACCTGCACAACAAAATCGCCATAAGGGCCAAGTTCAGTCTTCCCGCGAAACCTCGGATGCGGCAACACCGGCTTATGCGGCGCGGTCAGCGGGAAGTACAGAAAGAACGGCTTCTGCTGGTTGGCATTCGCGTCAATAAACGACACAGCCTGCTTCAGTAAGATATCGAGACAATCCTCGAGTACGAAATCGGACGACCGCGGTCCGGCACGTACGAACGCCGGAAATTTGACCGCCGGCTGATCGATGGACGGCTGCTCTGTCACAGCGCCATTCTGAACAAACACATACGGTGGAAAGTCGAGCGAAGCGGGAATGACATAAGACTCGTCAAATCCGAGTGCATTCGGCCCGCCGTTGACAGGTTTCGAGAAATCAAGGTCCTCATTCGACTCGGATTTCTTCGCGAAGCCAAGTCCCAAATGCCATTTTCCGACAACGCCACAGTGGTACCCTTGGCTCCCCAAGAACGACGCAACGGTCG
>JANQRQ010000152.1 GCA_028284485.1 Planctomycetaceae bacterium
TTTGCGTCGTATCAATCGTCCAAACTTTGACGTCGCCGCTGTTTCTTCTCGGAATGCTGGCGTTTTTGCTTCAGACGCCGCTGTTGGGACGCTCTTGAGGGTCTGGTCTTCTTGCGAGGCTTGGGTGGAGTCGCCGCCTTGAGCACCAATTGCCGCAGTTTTTCCAGGCAGTCGTCGATGTTTCGTTTCTGTGTTCGGTACCGTTGGCTCGTCAAGACGAGCTGGCCGTCGTTATTGATGCGCGATCGGTTTTGACGTACGAAACGTTCTTTGATTGACTCCTCGAGCGCTGCCGACTCGCCAATATGCCAGCGTAACTCGGCTTTTGTGTTCAATTTATTGACATTCTGTCCGCCTGGACCGGCACTCCGCGAGAACGAGAATTCCAATTCGTCGTGGGGGATCGCAATCGAGCCGCCGACGACCAAATGTTTCTGCTTCTCCTTGGGCAGTTCAGAATCGTGGGATTCACACACTTGAGAAACTCTCTAAAAGCCGGCGATCGCAGACTCGGCCGATGCGGCCGCGCCCTTGTAGCGGTTTACTTTTCTCGTGGCCGTTTCTGGCGCGTGGGAGCCAGGTATCATAGAACAAAATGCGATTCTCGCGGCCACAAGCCAGCGGCATACGCTGTAGTTTATAGATATCGATTCTTTCGCCAGGGAAATCCACCGGTTATGATTGCTTCCAACAGATTTGTATCTTGACCGATTGATTTCCCAGGTCGGGTTTCCACCACTGGAATCGGCCCTGTTCTCGCCAGATTCGTGTGGTAAACGTTTGGGACCGGACAAATCTTGCCGAGTCTGACCTGCAATTGTGTTTGGAGAATAAGAATGGGTTTTCCGCGAATGGCGCGCGTTCGCCAAAAATTTCATGCTCCACGAGTCGGTGACATTGCGGGCGAGGTTGAGCGACAATTGGCGGGGTTGCACCTCGAGAAAACGATTCAACCCGGGGAAACGGTTGCAATCACAGCAGGCAGCCGAGGTATTGCCAACATCGCCGAAATCATCAAGGCGTCTGCTGAGCACTTCAAACGTATCGGGGCGATACCGATTGTCGTTCCAGCAATGGGTAGCCATGGCGGTGGAACTGCAGCCGGACAGCGGGAAATCATTGAAAGCTACGGCATCACCGAAGAATTTACCGGTGCCGAAATCCGCTCGAGTATGGAAACGGTCATTCTCGATACAACACCTCAAGGCATTCCGGTTCACTTTGACAAGCATGCTTTCGAAGCCGATCACGTGTTGGTATGCGGCCGAGTGAAACCGCATACCGGCTTTGTCGGAGAAATCGAATCGGGCTTGCATAAGATGATGCTGATCGGATTGGGCAAGCACGAAGGGGCCAAGATTTATCACCGGGCGATTCTCGATTATAGTTTTGCTGAAATCATCAAAGCCGTTGCCGATGTTGTTTTGCAACGCGGCAAAGTCGTCGGTGGATTGGCCATCGTCGAAAACGCCTACGATGAAACAGGGTTGTTGGCCGGCGTCGCCCCTGGTGACTTTTACGATCGCGAAAAGGAATTGTTGGTCACCGCGAAAGAATGGATGCCGCGCCTCCCCTTTGACAGCGTCGAACTGCTGATCGTTGACGAAATCGGCAAAAACATCAGCGGCTCCGGCATGGATACCAACGTCATCGGACGCAAGTTCCGCGACCGTTCTGCCACCCAACGCGATCAGGTTTCGTGCAAACGAATCTTTGTTCGAGGTTTGACCAATGAAACGCATGGCAACGCCTGTGGCATCGGTTTAAGTGAGTTCACGAATCAACGCACAGCCGATGCCGTCGATCGAAACACCACCAAAATCAATTGCATTACTGGTGGGCATCCGTCAGCTGGCGCGATTCCTGTTGCATTTGAAACCGACCGCGAGGTCATCGAGGCGGCCTTGCAAACGGTGGGGCTGACCGAGCCCGAAGATGTTTGTGTTGTGCAAATTGCAGACACACTGCATCTCGGCGAGGTTCTCGTCAGCGAAGCGTATTTGAGTGAAATCGAAACACGGGACGATCTCGAACTGTTGACGGATTTCGGTGAAATGGAGTTCGATGAACAGGGGAACTTGATCCCTGTCGCAGCTGCAGGGGCCACAGCCTTAGCGCATTAGAGCGATTTACCTTTTCTTGTGGGCGGTTCTGGCTCGTGGGAGCCAGCTATCATAGAACAAAACACGATTGTCGCGGCCACATATCAGCGTAATACGCTGTAGCAGGATCGCGTCAGCCGCGGCAACCGACTTTGGCGATCAAGATTGTCCGCTTCATAAGGACAAACGCGATGCGAAGACTTCTCGCGACGGGGCTGGTTCTCCTGGCCGTGGTATCGCCGGCATGGGGGCAGACTGCAGGGCCCGCAGATTTGGTTCTTCATAACGGGGTCGTCGTGACCGTCGACGAACAACGTCAGCAAGCCGAAGCTGTCGCGATTCAGGGCGACCGAATTTCGGCAGTCGGCTCCAATCGTGAAATCCGGCGGTTGATTGGCGACAAAACGCGGGTGATCGACCTCAAGGGGCGCTTGGCCATTCCTGGATTGATTGAAGGGCATGGTCATTTTCTCTCATTGGGGAACGCCAAGCGAAATCTGGATCTCACCAACGCGCGAGATTGGCAGGACATTGTTCAGCAGGTCGCCGCCGCCGTGCAAAAAGCGGAGCCAGGAGACTGGATTGAGGGCCGGGGGTGGCATCAGGAAAAATGGGATCGTGCACCGCGACCGAGTTACGATGGCTATCCCACACATCGCGAGTTGAGCGAGGTCTCTCCCGATAATCCCGTGTTACTCACCCACGCTTCGGGGCATATGTCGATCGCCAATGCCAAAGCAATGAGCTTGGCCGGCGTCGACCATGAATCTGCCGACCCACCCGGAGGCACGATCCTACGCGACCGCAACGGAATGCCGATCGGCGTGTTTCGAGAAACGGCGCAGCGTGCTGTCTCACGTGCGCACAGCCGTTGGCAGGCCAATCGCACCGCCGCGCAACGTGCCGAAGTTCGAGCACACAGCTTCGAATTAGCGACCCGGGAATGCCTTTCAAAGGGCATCACCAGCTTTCAAGATGCCGGTTCGTCGTTCGACACGGTCGAGTACTTCAAACAACTAGCCGACCAAGACCAGCTGAAAGTACGAATGTGGGTGATGCTCCGAGAGAGCCCGCAGCAGCTCAAACGCAAGATTGCCGATTACCGCCTGGTTGATTACGCGGATGGCCGTTTGACGGTTCGGGCGATCAAATGTATGGCCGATGGTGCATTGGGGGCACATGGGGCATGGTTGTTGGAGCCCTATCACGATTTGCCCAGCAGTCGGGGACTCGCCGTTCAACCGATCGTGCAAATCAAAGAGACGGCTTTGGTGGCCATGGAGCATGACTTCCAACTTTGCGTGCATGCGATTGGCGACCGCGCCAACCGCGAAGTCTTGAATGTTTTCGAAGAGATGTACCGCAGCTTTCCCAATCGAAACGCACCACGCTGGCGAATCGAACACGCTCAGCATATCCATCCGCAAGACATTCCACGATTCGGTGAGCTGGGAGTGATCGCCTCGATGCAGGCCAACCATTGTACATCCGATGGCCCGTATGTCATCGAGCGGCTGGGGGAACAGCGAGCACAAGCGGGCGCCTACGCTTGGCGCAGCCTGCTCGACTCCGGGGCCGTCGTAACCAACGGTACTGACGTTCCGGTGGAAGATGTCGATCCGATGGTCAGCTTTCATGCAGCAGTTTCCCGCCGACTCAACGATGGTTCAGTCTTCTTTGGCGAGCAATGCATGTCGCGGGAAGAGGCGCTTTACAGCTATACGATGGCTGCCGCCTACGCCGCCTTTGAAGAAGACTCGAAAGGGTCCATTACCCCCGGCAAGTTGGCGGACATCGTTGTTTTGTCCGATGACATTATGACGATTCCCGCAGAGCAGATACCGAACGTTCGCGTGGTGTCAACGATCGTGGGTGGCCAAGTGGTCTACCAGCGATCTGATTAAGTCACACTCGAAAAAGACTGTACGTTGGAAATACCGAATTAGTAGCAGCGAAACATGTGACATCTGTCATACGCCCCTTATCGAAATCAGGAGCCGACCATGTCGTATCGAATACAAATGTTCTTTCCGGCAATTCTCGTTGCGGTAGTCGCTATGCCGACCGGCTTGTGCGCGGCTGCTGCAGAGCCAGAGCCCTCAGGTGGAGCGACAATTCGAGTTGGCCAGGAATCAGGCGATTATCGTGGTGACGACAATCGAGCCATACAAGCTGCGATTGAGTATGTTGCCGTCCTTGGTGGAGGCACTGTCGAAATCGGGCCAGGAGTTTACGAAATGCGGAACGCACTGGTCCTGCGCGACAATGTGAGAATTGTCGGTGTGCCAGGCGAAACAATCCTCAAGGCGTGTAAAGGCGAAAACATACCGCTGGTCATGGACGGCGACTGCAATCAGCGGGAAATTACAGTTGCCGACGGTTCTCTGCTGCGAGTGGGAGACGGGGTCGTTGTCAGTGACGAGCGATTTTCACGCGGATTTACGGTGACGACCGCGACTCTCACTGAACGACTTGATGCAAACACGTTTCGAATCTCTCGTCCGCTTTATCTTGACTACATGGTCAGGAACAATGCGACAGCCCAATTGGCATTTCCTGTTGTCGGAGGCTGGCACGTTTCGAATTGCAGTATTGAGGGGATCACGGTCGATGGAAACCGCGACAACGCCGAATACCTCGATGGTTGCCGTGGCGGCGGCATCTACTTGTTCGAATGCGAAAATGTGTCCATCCGGAATTGCGTTGCGGAGAACTACAACGGGGACGGAATTAGCTTTCAGGTGTCACAGAATGTCGTTGTCGAAAACTGCATTGCCCGCAACAACGCTGGATTGGGGCTGCATCCCGGTAGTGGATCGCAACATCCCGTCGTGCGCAAGAACGTTTCATTTAAGAACGGCCGCGATGGTTTGTACGTTTGTTGGCGCGTCAAACATGGGATCTTCGAAGACAATCAGTTGATGGGTAATCAGCGGTCCGGGATTTCCATCGGTCACAAGGATACCGATAACTTATTTCGCCGAAATGTGATTACAAAGAATCGTTACACGGGTATTCTATTTCGCAACGAATCACAGCCGATGGGCGCCCATCGCAATCGATTCGAACAGAACGAAATCCTCGACAATGGTCACGAATCCGGGGCGTCGATCGTCATGCAAGGGCATCACCACGATGTCGTATTCCGTGACAATGTCATCGGTTATTCGAGCGCACCTGAGCAAGAGCTGATCGGGATTCGGCACTCAACGTTTAGCGACGGGCTTGATGCCGAACAAAACGATTTCGCGAACGTCAAAGCCAAGATCGAAGAGGAAAGCAGTAAATGACTGCAGTCGACTTTTAGATGCTGCCGCACAATTCGGCGACATCTTCGCGAGCGCGGCTCAGCATCAGATCCATCATGGCCTGTGCGTCGACGGCAAAGTAGTTTTGAATATCCCCCACGATTCCGTTCATGTCATGAGATTCTACATAATCGATGAAATGGGGAAGATCCGGTGTTAGTTCGACAGCCGTCTTGAGGTCCATTTGCTTCCTCGTGAGTTCATCGGCACGATCGGGCCACCAACGATTATCGACCAAGTCTTTCCCGATATGCTCGATTAAAGACGTTTCGACGCCGCCGGCATGTTGATCGCCGCGGTCGCCTGCGAAAGGGACGAGTGGTTCGTGAAGCCAGCGAAAAGCCCAACGGTCACAGCGACTGTTTTTCAGCCCTTCTTCGATCGCCGCACGATGCACGGGCGAACCATGTACATCGACGACGTACATCGCGTCTGGTGACAGCCACTCGCCGACAGCGTTGGCGAATCCTGTCACATACTGACTCAGCAACGGTGGAGTGATGTCGATGCTCATGCCGAACGGCAAGCCCCAGGTCAAATGCCCGTAATCGACGGGCGGGCCGACCACGAATCCGTCAATCGATTCCGCGAGACGATCCAGAACGGCGTAACTTTGAATTGTATCTGTCGCCAGAGGAAGGTGCGGCCCATGTTCTTCCACCGCTGTATCGACGCTGAACGCTAGAACTTTTGGAGAATCTAATGCAGGCGGAGTCCGACGTGGTAACCGCACGACGTTCAATTCCAAGGGTGATTCTGACGCAGCCTGCGACGCTTGATAAAACGGAAAGCATTGTTCGATTCGCTCGAGGAGCGCCGCTTCGAGATCTTCAGCAAGGGCTTCGTGATAAAGTGGTGGGAGCACCAAAGGGGCCAGTTCTTCCAATTCCTCAACAGGTGTACCCAGCGAACAAATCGGTAAAGCAATTCGTTCGTTTCCCATTCGGTCGAGCAGTCGGTTCAATGTATAGGTTGTCAGCCATGGGCCGGTATTGACTCGTGTCGGAATGCGAAAACAGTCATGTATCATCGGTGCGAACCAATCATTTGGGAGAGCCTGCAAATCATCTCAGAAGCGAACGGTGATTAAGGCGTCGTTCCAGCAGAGTCTGTCGAAGTACAAGCCGATTAACAAGGTTGTTGGCTACGACCTCCACCCATGGAGATTTTCGTGGTTCAACTTTGTTGATTTGGGGCCGATTCATTCACGCGGGTGGAGATCGTCGGTCTGGTCCCCTACGATGATGGCTGTTTCGAATACTGCAAAGATGTTGACAAAATGTTGCCGCGGTCGCACGCCTCCCCCTGAACCTCGAAAGCAATCAAAAGCAAACGCGTGAATTCGTGCAATCAATAGCACCAATTGTTTCGATGCTCACACTTCAGGACGTGACAAAGTCGTTTGGTTCCAAACAAGTTTTGGAGCCAACGAATTTGTCGATCGACGCTGGAAACACGTACGTCCTGATCGGTCCAAGTGGGTGCGGCAAATCGACTTTGCTGCGGCTGATGATCGGCCTGGTTGAACCGACAAACGGAACGGTCGAGTTTCAGGGCGAGACGCTGCGACCCGAACGTTATGAAACCGTCCGGCAACGTATGGGATTCGTCGTACAGGACGGTGGGCTGTTCCCACACCTTAATGGCTATGACAACGTGGCTTTGATGGCGCGTTATGTCGGCTGGACTCAACAACAAATCCAAGCACGCGTGGAAGAACTGGCGTCGCTCACCCATTTGGAGAGCGATGTCTTGCAGAGATTCCCGATACAAATCTCCGGTGGGCAACGGCAGCGTGTCAGTTTGATGCGTGCTCTGATGCTTGACCCCGATATTCTGCTGCTTGATGAGCCGCTCGGAGCGCTCGATCCCATGATCCGGTCCGAGCTTCAAACAGAATTGCGTGAGATCTTTCAATCGTTGAAGAAAACCGTCGTATTGGTGACACACGATATGGGAGAAGCCTCGTACTTCGGGGATGTCATTGTTCTCATCCGCGAAGGCCGCATTGTACAGCAAGGTCAGGTCGGCGATCTCATCGCGAAACCGGCTGAGCCCTATGTCACGAAATTCATTCAGGCACAACGAAGTCTCATTGATGGGGAAAAATCATGAGGCTGCGTGTCCTGATCGGAATTGCCTTCTTGCTGGCATTGGCGTTCACGCCGATTTCCTGTCACGAGGCCAAGATGCATGTCGGCTCAAAGATGTTCACCGAGTCGGTTATTTTAGGCGAAGTGGCAACTTTGATTGCGAAGGACGCTGGTGAGTCGTGCCTTCACTATCGACAACTGGGCGGAACGAAACTCGTTTACGACGCTCTCTGTGCCGGCGAAATCGACATTTATCCCGAGTATACCGGGACGATTACCGAAGAGATTTTTTCCAAGCGTCAGGTTTCCGGCATCGCGGAGATGCGCCAGCTTTTGTCCGCCGATGGCATCCAGATGACCGATCCTTTGGGGTTTAACAACACCTATGCAATCGGCATCAAGAAAGAACTGGCGGACGAGCGGGGCATCGAATCCATTACCGACTTAACCCGTCATCCCGATTTGCGGTTGGGTTTCAGCAATGAGTTCATGGACCGTAGCGATGGTTGGCCGAGCTTGCAGCAGCATTATGCGTTGCCACAACAGGACGTTAAAGGGATGGATCACGAACTCGCTTATCGGCAACTCGATGAAGGGATTGTCGACGCGATCGACGTGTATGTGACTGATGCGAAAATCCGCTACTACGACCTCGTGCTGCTCACCGACGATCGCGATTTTTTTCCTGTCTACGATGCCGTCTATTTGTTTCGGACCGACCTCGATCAGCGTGCTCCTAATGTTGTTCAAGGATTGTCACGAATTTCCGGGCAGATCAGCGAATCTGACATGAAAGAGATGAATGGCTTGGTTGAATTACATCGTGAAGTCGAAAATCGGGTCGCACAAAGGTTTCTGGCCGAGCGGTTGGGGGTGCAGGTCGAAATTGAAGAGCAAACCACCGCCGCGCGAATCTGGCAGCACACCGTTGAACATATCGATCTGGTCCGCCAGTCGCTGATTGCTGCGATTCTCGTCGCCATTCCTTTGGGCGTTCTGGCGACACGACGGCCTCAAGTCGGTCAGGTGATCCTTGGTATTGTCGGCATTATTCAGACCATTCCATCGCTGGCTTTGCTTGTCATTCTCATTGCCCCTGTGAATAAACTCGGATTGAGTAGCGTCGGCGGAGGATCGACAACCGCGGTGATTGCGCTTTTTTTATATAGCCTGCTGCCGATCGTCCGTAATACGCATGCGGGCCTGACTGGAATTCCCGTCTCGATGACCGAATCGGCTGCCGCGTTGGGGCTGAGTCCATCCGCTCGACTACGCTTGGTCGAATTGCCACTGGCATCTCCCACCATTCTCGCCGGCATTAAGACCGCCGCAGTCATTAACGTCGGATTCGCCACGTTGGGGGCCTTGATTGGCGCCGGCGGATATGGCCAACCCGTACTGACTGGAATCCGATTGAACGATACGGGGCTTATCCTGCAGGGTGCAATTCCCGCGGCGCTCATGGCATTAGCAATGCAAGGACTGTTCGAACTGATCGAGCGACGATTCGTTTCACAAGGCTTGAGAATAAAGTCCGAGTAATGGCGTGTGACGGATCGTCGACAAGGCGAAAGTTGCAGTCACTCGAGGAAATTTTGGATTGTAGTTTTAATGAGGCAGGTCAGAGCAATACGCCTTGAACAGACAATCAAACCTATAATTCCGTACGTGCCATGACAGATCGCCTTCCCGATATTCCCGGAGGTTGGATAGACGAGACTGTGTTGCTTGGAGACGTGCGCCTCAACTTGACTCAGCCAGCCGATCCCGACGTAATGCTGGACGATCCACTGGTAAGGGAGCGTTTCGACCGCGATGGAATCATGCCTTATTGGGCTTATCTATGGCCTGCCGCACAGAAGATGGCGGAATTACTGCTTACGCAGATTTCACTTCCTACAATGCCGACGTTGGAACTGGGTGCCGGACTGGGATTGGTTGGCTTAGCTGCCCTTGCCCGCGGGATGCCGGTAACGTTTTCCGACTGTGATGAGATTTCTTTGGTTGTTGCCATGGAAAACGCCCGGCAGAATGGTTTCACCGAAGTGGCAGCACGGCACCTCGACTGGAACAAACCTTGGGTAGAGGAATTTCCCATCATCATCGGGTGCGATCTGTTATTCGAGGAAATTAACCACGAACCAATTCTGCGACTGCTGGACAAAATGCTCGCCGAAGACGGAATCTGCTGGCTGGGTGAGCCTGGACGACAGGCGGCTCAACGATTCCCGCAGCGCGCGACAGAATCCGGCCTACATGTCATCATTCTCGATGAGCAAATACATCGGCTTCCACGATTCGCACCGGGAGAGTTCCAAGTGATTCAGATTACAAAGTCAGAACACGAGTCTGGCTTCGACTTCTCTGCTGAACCTTAGTGCATTCGCGATTGGCAACCAGCACGGCCCGAATCTCATTTGGTTGCCAGGTTGGTTGTAAAAGTTTGTTGCGTGGTTTCGGACAGTCGAAACTCAAGCCACTCTGCGATGTTGTGAATCGTCTGCTGCCAGTCGGGTTCATGGTGCAATTCATGATAATGCTCTGGAAGCATAACAAGCGTCTTGTCTTCGCTCGAAACTTGTTCCAACCAGGGTTGAACGACGTCGGGATCGACAATGCGATCGCATTTGCCCTGTAGCAAGATAATGGGTAGCGACAGTTGATCAGCTTTTTGCCAGGCGAGAGAGATTGCATTGAGCATTCGAAAATACCAACGGGCGGTTACTGAGCCATGGACCATCGGATCGTTCTGTCGCGCTTCAATCATTTGCAAGTTGCGCGTCGTATCCGCCGGGTCCACGCGAGATCGAAAGCGGGTACGTGGCAGAACCACGGATAGACATCGGCCCAGCATGATTGTCAGGGGGTGAATCTCAACGTTCACCCCCAACAACGGCGACAGCAATACAGCCATAACTGCTCGGTCAGGATGTTCCTGCAGAAATCGTATGGCAATCAGCGCGCCAGTGCTATGCCCGAGCACTGCGGTCGTTTGCGGCTGAAGTTGGAAAGCGTCAAATAAAATTTCAAGGTCACCGAGATACTCTTGAAAATCGTCAACGTGCGTACGAGGTCCACCGGATTTTCCATGCCCTCGCAGATCTGCAATGAGAACGTTCCAATTCAACGAGGCCAACTCGCGAGCCACATGGTCATATCGTTGGCTATGCTCGCTCAAGCCATGCACAATCACGAGCGTACGGTTTCCCACCTCTCGATCCGGTGCGGGAATGTAGCGCCGTACCCAAATCTCCGTGCCATCGAACGATCGGACTGTTGATTCCACAAGTTGCATGAAGTTGGCTTCCCTGCCCCCGGCGATTGCCAGACATAGCTGCGACGATTGCGACTGGAATTGTTTAACGATTGGTCTGGTTAAGGAGTGATGCGACGGCGCCTCGAAGGTCACGGCCACGCACATCGAACTGCGTAATCTTACCAGAATGGTCGACGATATAGATTGAAGGAATTGTTAACACGCGATATTCCATCCGCAACCGGTCAATCCGGCTGCTATCCCATACAAGCTTCCAAGGAAGCCGTTGTTCCTGCTGAAACTGTTCGACGGTCGCCACGTTGTCATCCAGACTGATTCCGACGATCTCGAGACCTTCCCCGTGGAATTCTTCATACAGTCGTCGCATCGACGGAAAATCTTCCAGGCAGGGGATGCAATCGGTGGCCCAGAAATCGATCACCAGAACTTGAGCTTTGAGGTCGGCGAACTCCACCGATTGACCGTGCAAATCTGTTGAACCGATCAATGGTGCTTCCTGACCTATTAGGTCCAGTTTGTCGATGCGATTCTCACAAAGTTCGCGAATCGGCTCACTGAGAAAAAACTTTTGTGACAGCTGTTCAAAAATGGAACGAGCTGCCCCAAATTCTCCTTGCATTCGCGCGGCTGTTGCCAGGTCGAGTGTCACGTCGACGGTCGCATTCGCCGATTGAAATCGAGCCGTCTTTAGATAGCTTTGATACGCGGCCAGTGCATCCTCGAGTTTTCCTGACTTTGCCAAGCCGACGGTATGAATGCGGCGGGCAGTCTGCATTTCGGCGGAGGTCCCATTCGCAGAGGTCAGAAACCGTTCCGCAGCACCAACGACATCGGCTTCGAGGTCATTATCTACCGCGAATTGAAACAGCCACGCATAGGCCTCTGGGATGTCGGCAGCATGCGGGTGCTCGTCGATGTAGTCGGTAACGGCCTGCACTGTTTTCTTCGCCTGAGTACCAACGATCGTCGCGAACGATGTACCCTCTTCAGATTCTGAATTGACCGGCTCGGCCGACACAGCGAGTCCGTAACCACCAAGGGCCGTCAAAGGTACGGCAAGCCAGATCGTTGCAAGTGTTCGCCGTGTGGTCTTCATAATTCGCTTGCTTACAGGAGGTTCCAACATGGCATCCTCAGCCGCGCAATTGTAAGTCGACTAATAAGAATGCAACAAGGCGATTGCGAATGCCCTTTCCCATGCCGGTGATGGGGTTTTTGCGCCGACATGCCGACTCAGAACACGTGCCTGATGATATCGCATGTGGGCGTGCTGAGACGAATTAAGACCCTTTGCCAATGATTCGATCCAATGCGTTCAGTGAACAATCGCTGGCACGAGAATTGGTTCAAGTGTTCACCCGGTAACCCCCAATGCGTTCCAAGCCTTTTGGCAATAGTCATTTGCTGACGATGGGTCTGGAGATGGTCGAATGGGAAACCGACGACGTTCCGAGAGATTTGCGCAAGTTCTTATTGATACTGCCGATGCGCCTGCTAAACTAGTAGAATACAGGAGAGTCTCACTCCGTTACTGCAAGCCGCCGGGAACTCTAATGGGCCGCCCCGACGGTGCCTTTCGGCATTACGAGTCATTTCAAGATGGGTCGTCCGTCGCTATCGTCATGCCGAGTTCGTTACCGAGAGAGGGCACTGCCGTCTTAAAGGAGGATTCGTGAGCACATTGGCCCCAAAACCTTCCGAGACGCCCGAGAAACCACCCCCGACGACGTATGGAGAAGCTCCAGGGGGATGGGGAGGATTGCGTGAAGTGCCCGCTTGGGCAATGAGCCTCGCGGTGCACGTTGTCCTCCTGTTCGTGCTGGCAAGCTGGACTCGCGAGATTCTCCAAGACCAGGAAGAGCCAATTCTTTCCAGTGTCTTCGAGGAGGAAATCGACGAGAGAGAATTCAAACTCGATGATACGGCAGTCGTCGATCAACTCGGGAACGAAAGCAGTGCCGATAGTTTGACCCCGTCGGCAGCGATTGCTCATGAGGCCGCTCCGACACCCGAAACGGAGATGCGTGAGAAGTTGGAAGAAATCGTGCTGCCGGTGGATTTTCAGCCCAGTGCGTTAATCCCGCAGCCGAGCCAGGCAATCCTCGCGGAGCCGATCGAAGTGCAAGGCGACGTCAATGTCCATCCGGGTGGAATGGACGGCGCGATCGATCGTCTCACATCCGAAATCTCAACATCCCTCAAAGAGCGCAAGACCTTAGTCATCTGGTTGTTTGATGAATCGGGATCGACGGTCGAGCGCCGCAACGCGATTGCCGACCGCTTTGAACGAATCTACAAGCAATTAGGGATGCTGCGACCCTCAGAGGACGAAGAAGAAAACGCTTTACTGACCGCGATCGTCGGATTTAGCAACCAAACAAAGTTCTACACCCCCGATCCAGTCGGCGATACGGACGGATTATCGAGAATCGTCCGGAAGATGAAACCGTCAAAGTCGCCGCAGGAGAACGTTTTTTCCGCTGTCGAGCAGGCCGCCAAGAAGTGGCTTTATTATCGGACTCGATCACGTCGACTGCGTCGAAACGTGATGATGGTCATTGTGACCGATGAAAAGGGCGATGACGATCAACGGCTCGACGAAGCGATCGAAATGACGAGGAAATTCGGAATTCGCTGCTACTGTATCGGCAATGCGGCGGTCTTTGGTCGAGAAAAAGGCTATGTCCAATGGACGTACAAGGATGGCTTCACAGAGGAATTGCCGGTTGACCAAGGGCCTGAAACTGTCGCTCCCGAGCGGTTGCAGCTTGTGTTTTGGGGGCAACGGAACCGCGGTTTCGAACGGATGTCGGCCAGCTTCGGTCCGTATGCACTGTCGAGGTTGTGTGCCGAAACCGGTGGAATGTATCTCGTGGCTGATGAAGGACGCGGATACAAGTTCGACCCGGAAGTCATGCGCGAATACGTTCCTGACTATCGGACAATCTCCGACTACATGAAGGACTTGTCGCAAAGCCCTGCAAAGGCGTCGCTTGTGCAGGCGGCTCGTATGACGATCTCCGCAGATTTGCCCACTCCCAGGCTGTCGTTCCGTGCAGACAATGACAATAGGCTGCGGACAGAGTTGACCGACGCGCAGCGGCCGTTCGCAGAGTTTGACCACCACGTGAACGAAATGCTCGGGGTGATCATGAAGGGAGAGAAGGATCGCGAAGAGCATCTTGCCGAAGCCCGTTGGCAAGCTGGGTACGACCTTGCGATGGGCCGTCTGATGGCGATGCGCGTTAGAACGTACGGTTACAACTCGGTATTGGCACAAATGAAGACGTCACCCAAGAGCTTCGAATCATCCGGTAACAACACCTGGATCTTACAGCCCTCTCACGATGTCCACGGGGGGCCACAAGTTCGTAAGCTCGAAGCCAACGCCAAGAAATATCTGACACGTGTCATCGACGAGCATCCCGGAACGCCCTGGGCTCGGATCGCCGAAGCGGAAATCAGCCAGCCCATGGGATGGAGCTGGCAGGAAGCGAAAAGAACATACGCTCCGGAAGTCGCACAAAACGACAATAAGAAACGAATACTATTGCAGCGTACGCCGTCGAAGAAGAATAAAAAATCTGCACAACCCAAGGAACGGGTTCGCCCGGCGTTGTGATTGGCACGGGCTTTTCCCCGCACGTGAATTTGCATGTTGAACTACGGACGTTATACAGCTGTCGGCATTTCATCTGCTCTGCATGTGGCGACACTTGCGGCATTGGCCCTTATCCCCCATTACATATCGACTTCGGGGGAGTTCGCGCGGCTAGAAAGTACCTTCTCGGAGCCAGAACCGGAAGAAACGCAGCCGGAGCAGGAGACCGTCGAAATCGAAACAGACACCGAGCCGGAACTCCTTTCGGCTGGTGTTGTTTCACCCACCATGGGTGGTATGGGGGCTCCCTCCGTAACTCACGAGAAAATCGAGAAATCCCCCAGCCTGGTGGAGCCGACGATTCGGTATGCATCGCATCTCATTCCCATGCCCAGCCAGCAGGAAATCGCCGTTGATCTGGGCGAGATCGAAATCTCAGGCGAAGCCGGGGCACCTGTGTCCGGCTACGAAGAGGCGCTCAATCGTCTCACTCAAGAAATCATCCGCATGATGCGGGAGCAACGCGTGCACGTCGTGTGGTTGTTTGATGAATCTGAAAGCATGAAGGACGATCAGCGCGAAATCCGTGATATCTTCTACCGTGTGTACGAGGAACTCGGAATTGCCCAAAAGCAGGATGCCAATCTCCGGCGAGGCGAAAAGATACTGCAAACTTCGATCGTCGGTTTTGGAAAATCGATTCATTCCATCACAAACCAGCCAACCGATGAGATTCGCCGGATTCAGGTCGCCATCGACAAAGTGGCCATCGACAAATCCGGCCAAGAAAATATGTGCCAGTCGGTTTCCGCCGTCATTGAAAAGTACGGCCCTGGAGCTAGTCGCAATGACCGAAAGTTGGTTGTCGTCGTTGTGTCGGACGAGTCTCCTACTGATGTCGCCGCTGTCGACGGTGCGATCGAACTGTCGCATCGTTTCAACGCGCCCATTTACATCTTGGGTCGGGAAGCTGTGTTCGGGTATCCGTATGCGCGCATTAAATGGAAGGATCCCATTTACGGACTAACTCATTGGGTTCGAATCAACCGTGGTCCGGAAACTCCGTTGCCCGAAGCATTGCAATACGATGGTTTGCATGAACGTTGGGACTCGTTTTCCAGCGGATTCGGCCCGTACGAACAGGTCCGTTTGGCCAGCGAGTCGGGAGGGATCTTCTTCGTCCTACCTGGTGAGGAAGAGAATCTTTCCAATCCACGAGCGCTGCGGCAGCGGCATTTTCAGTTTTTGGCCATGAAAGAGTATCAGCCCGGTTTGCTTCCACGCGACCAATACGTCACCGAGCGTGACGGCAGCCAGTTTCGAGCACGCGTATGGGATGTCATCGAAAGGCTCAATCCGTTTCGGGATAATCAGCTGAAAGTTCGGATCGATTATTCGATTGAGTATCCCAAGTTTGTTCAAGAGGGCCAGCGTGAGTTCGACAAAGTCACCAGGTCGATGAATCTCTTGCGTCAAGCCGTAGGCCTATTAGAAGAGGTTGGACCGCTGCGCAGCCAGGAAGAGTCCCGCCGTTGGCGAGCGAATTACGATCTGATTATGGCCCAGTGCCTCGCCTATCGAGTCAGGCTGTTTCAGTTCATGCTCGCATTGGACAAACATGCGCGTGATGCCTCACCGCCGAACGACAAAAAGTCAAATCAATGGCGAGTTCGCGTAACGACGCAAATGATTGTTCCCGATGCCGACCAGTTTGCAAGAATCAAGCAGGCGTACAAATTGCAGGTCAATCGAGACGAGTTTCTCGAAGAAATGCAGCGACAGCAGGAGCGTGCCACCGATCTTTATAAGTTGGTCGAAAGCGAACACGCGGGAACACCGTGGGCAAAACGTGCCTCTTACGAACGGCGTTCCGGATTCGGGATGCAGTTCCGCGAGCGTTTCGAAGATCCTCGGTATGCCGAAGTCGGGCCCGGGAAAAAGATTCAGATTCCCAATTTCTAGCGCAGTTAGTTTTCTTCTACGCAAGCGCAGTGTCGTTAAGGTTAACGCCGTTTGCCCGCAAGGCCGGTCGACTTCACGTTTTCCTAAAACGCTCTGAGGCTGCTAACAGTTGAATGTTGCGTAAGGAGCCAAAAGAAAACCACGCGGCGAATGCGTTCTCTGGTTGTGACCGGAATGAACAAGCCGTGCCGCGTCGCCGAAAGTCAGCCACCTGATCGAAATGGCACGGAGCGAATCAATTTAGCACGTCGCCTTCACCGGCATTGAAGTCGGTGAAGTCGCTGCCGAGGGTGTTGAATGTGTCCGCACCCGCCTGACCTAAGAGTGCATCATCTTCCGGACCGCCGGTCAGCGTGTCGTTGTCGTTGCCGCCGCGGAGCACATCCGCTTCATCACCGCCGGTGAGATTGTCGTTGCCATTTAAGCCATTAATCTGCACCGCCACCGTGGCCCCTGCGGCTGTGATCACATCATTAAACGGCGATCCAAACACGACCTCCAACCCAGCCGTCACCATGTTCAGCGTGATGGCAGACCCCGCGCCAGTGGCAAAACCTTCATCGGTTCCCGTTCCCCCTTGGACGGTCG
>JANQRQ010000173.1 GCA_028284485.1 Planctomycetaceae bacterium
GGGAGATTGTGTTTGACAAGCAAGGGTTGCCGCGCCGCACGATCCCCATTCTAAATCATCTACAGTGCCGCTTTCGATTTCACCGTGATCGGCCCGTCAATTTGTACCCCTTGGGCGGCAAAACGTCTGACAAACCGGTACATCAAATTCACAACCTGGTTTACTCGGTCGAAGCAGTCGGGCCACTCGGAATCATTTTCAACTTGCGCGATGCCTTTGGCGGAAATCTATTGAGCGCACATCGATTCTTGTCGTTGCAGGAAGTGGCCTTCGAGCGCCTCGTTGTCGAGAACCAATATGTGACCGAGTCCCCACCGCTGCCGTTACACGAACA
Organism: Planctomycetaceae bacterium; assembly: GCA_028284485.1. Classification (GTDB taxonomy): domain Bacteria; phylum Planctomycetota; class Planctomycetia; order Planctomycetales; family Planctomycetaceae; genus JANQRQ01. Next base: position 335 of record JANQRQ010000173.1, read on the forward strand.
CGAAGCGCGAATATTGTTGACGCATGGGTTACTCCGTAGCCATGCCGCTGGGATGAACGAGCTTTACTATCTTTACCGCTGTTTTGGGACGAATAATTGCACGTCAAATCCATTTCAAATCGTCGACAAAGTTCGCGACTACAACTTGCGTCAGCGGATCGGGTCGATGCTGTATCGATTTCCACTAAATCCTCGACTTTATTTGCGAGTCCGCGGCCTCGATTCTGATCCGACCCATCGCAAATTGCTCTTCAGCGAGTTTGAAGACTACGTAAACGATACCGCCACGCAAAAGCGCAAGCGGGACTACGTTCGAGCCAAGGTGAAATTGCACCGTGCAGCGAGAAAAGAGCGAGCCGCAGAAGATCCGCATCAACGAGACGCTTAAAGCGGGCTACGTTTTCTTGTGGGCGCTCTGGTTCGTGGGAGCCAGCTACCATAGAACAAAACGCGATGGTCGCGGCCAAAAGTCAGCGCAACACGCTGTAGCGTTCGCCGCTTTCTAGCTGCCAACAATTCAGCGACGGTCGATTCTGTCAATCGACATGCTGCCGGACGACGCTCCCCAGCGTCTTCAGAAACGCGATGAGATCGCGAAACTCGCTGACCGACATGGCCTCTTCGAGTCTTTCGGGCATCAGCGATTCATCAAGCGCACGGTATTCATCGGTACTACTTAATTTGAATCGAAACGGGGTCCCGTCTTCGAGTAACATCTCCGCGGATTCGCCTCGGTAATGAAATTGCGCCCCCTTGAGGACTCGCCCATCTAGCATGGCCACAATATATCCCTGATAGTCTGGCGACTTCTCCTGTGAAGGATGCAATATCGATGTGAGAATCTGCTCAGCCGTTTTCGCCGTCGCAACATTCGAAAGGTCAGGACCGACACGGCCCCCCCGTCCCTCCACAGTGTGGCATTTCGAGCAATTCAGCCGACGATCGAAAAAGACGCGTCGGCCTGCTGCGGCATTCCCACCCTCCAGAACGGCAGCCTTCCACTCATCATCGGATTGAGGTCGGCTCAACGGCGGTATCTTCAATGCAAATTGAACCTGTTCGAGAACGGCAGGTGACAAACGATTTGATTGCTCTGAGCTCAGTGCTGCTTGGTATGCCCGCTGTACTGCCAGGTTCTCAATGTGCTGGGTCAGACCACGTACCGCAGCCAGCGAAACGTGAGGATCTGCATCGCTTAGCAGCCCCAGCAATTCACTCGGTTTTGCGTGTCCCGACGCGAGGCAAGACAATAGTGCCTCACAGCGAACCGCTGGATTTCGGCTTCCGTCCTGTGCGATATCTTCGAGCAAACCTTGAACTCCATCCGGAACGGTCATCGATGCCATCGTCCGAATGGCCTCGATCGCAAGCTCGTCATCGCCCGACTCCAAAAGTCGCGTCAGAATCTGGCTCTGCTTGGGATCCTCCAAATCGGTCAGATAACGCACGGCCATCGCTTTGGCAGACGTCGTTTGTGACGGATCGGTAAGCACGGCTCGAATCAGGCTCTGGTCGACTCCTCGGTCAAACTGATCTCCCGGTGCCTTGTTGCCGGAATCCTTTCCATGGCGGCGATTGAACAACTCCATCGTTGCGAGAAATGTCTCAAACAGCTCCGCAGAATCGGTCTGCAACTTGAGTGTCGCGCCAACGGCTTCGGCCAAATCCCGGCGATTCGATTCGCCGGCCCAAATGAGGGCCATTTTCCGAACGTCGGCGTCGGAATCGCTTAATAGACGCCGCAACGCGTCGGCATCAACCTTCGCGTCGGCCTTCGCTAAAGTCAACAAGCCCGTTAACCGATTGGTAGCCTGCCGGTCACTGAGCAGATTGAATACTCGGTCGCGATACACTGGTCGCCCCAACGAAGTGACGGCTGTACTGGAGACGAACGGATCAGCATCGGTTGCCGCCGCAACAAGACGACCAAAGGATTCTTCGGAGTCAAGTTCGCGTAAATCATCGAGCCGTGATGGGACGGACTTCGAAAACGGACGCTGCGGATTCAGCCGTTGAACATCCGGCTTCACGGAGAGACGCCAAATACGGCCTTTGCCATGCACCGGATAACGACGATCGGCCCAATCGGCGATGTACACCGTTCCATCCGCCGTCGCCGTGATGTTGGTCGGCCGGAATTCTCTTCCGCCAACGACAAGCGGTTCAACAGTTCCGCGCAGCGATGCACCGACTCGCTTCGTCCGCACTCGCACAACTTCGTGCGTCCCCCAAACGCCGACCAACAAATCGTCGGCGTAGTCGACTGGCAGTGCCGACGTGTTACAATCAAGCACTCCCACAGGAGCTTCACCGACGCCGGCGATCATGGGAAGTGTGCCGGGCAATTCGCCATTCCAGGCACAATAGGGATGCAGACCGCTTTTGCCAAATCCCGATTTGTAACCATATTCTCCCCCGGCAATCACATGCAACACTCGATTGGGACCGCGAGCGTCTGGGTCGTTGTCGGTCGCCAACAATCGCCCGAGGGTGTCAAACTTGAGTTCCGGTGGATTCCAGAATCCATGTGCAAAGCGTTCCAAATACGAACCATCTGCGGCACAGCGGACAATGAAGCCCGTATCTCCCTGACCTTCAATGACAACCCCATCCGTACCAGTCATCGCATAGGCTTTACCCCCAATGTTGCCCAGCGAAACATACATTCGGTTTCGGTCATCAAAAACTAGGCCAAGAAAGACACCGTGATTATTGCTGTTACTGGTTTCAATTGTCAGAACGGGTTCAATTGAATCACACTCGCCGTCGTTGTTCGTGTCGCGCAGAACGACAATGCTTTTCATCTGAACCGCATACAGTTCCCCTTTCTGCGAGAAAGCAATCGCCAGCGCGTGTCGCAATCCGTCGGCGTACAGCCTCGAACGATCGAGTTGTCCATCCCCCGTTGTATCTTCAAAAACGAGAACCTGGTCGCTTTCCGGCCCGTCGTATTCAGCACCGCGAGCGTGTGTATGCGAGACGACGACAAATAATCGGCCGTCCTCATCTGCAACTAACCCGGTCGGTGTCACAACTTCCGGCTCACTGGCCAACAGAGAAAGCTGAAGGTCGGAATCTCGGACTTCGGGCTTCGCAACCTGCTCGACAGCTTCCGCATGCTGTCCACATACAAACACTGCAAATAGGAGAGTCGCACAACGTAGTGATTTCACAAATCGTATCCATCTATGTGGTCGGGTCAGTGCTACTTTAGGCTGTTTTCGTACCATACGATATTGTTGCTGGTGTGACCGGCAATCAACAGATCAAGGTCGTCGTCGCCATCCATGTCGACTGCGCGGATGTCGTAAGATCCTTGATTATGGCCGATATCGTGTCGAGCGAATCCGCCGCGACCATCGTTTTCATACCACGCGGCGGTACCGGTGACATCGCGACCGCATGTGGCAAAATCAATATCGCCGTCTTCATCCAAATCGATCGTCGACAAGCAGTGTGGGCCTTCGATTTCAGAATCGATTTCATGAAGTTCAAAGTCCGGTCCGCGAAACCACAAGACCCCACTTCCATGACCGCGGGTGGCGATGAAATCCAATTGATCGTCCTGATCGACATCGACGGGGTGGATGTTGCTCGCACCCGGTTGATCGTCTGCTAAGACGTGCTTTCTCCAAATGCCGGTTGCGTTGGCTGGTTGTTCCCACCAGGCAAACCACTCACCGCCGGGGAATCCTGCGCCTCCTTTCGCCGCACAACTAATATCCGGGCGGCCATCCCCGTTGACGTCACCAAATCCTGTGTAATGCGAACCGCCCGGTGCATCGCGATCGGCAAAGACATGTCGAATCCAATGGGAAGCGCTGTGCGGCTGCTCGGGAATTTCCAGCCAGGTGATCGAATCGGGGAAATCGGTCTTGTCAGCTGTTCGTCCGGAATTGGCAATTAAGTCGACTTGGCCATCACGATTCACGTCTCCTGTAATCAGGCAATGCGTTCCCAAGATGTCGTCGTCGACGGTGCGGTAAGTCCATGGCTTGCCCGACAGTGGATCAGCCGGACATTCCAACCAGAATACTGTGTTATTCGATCCACAGAAATCGAGATCCTCATCGCCGTCTGCATCGATCAGGCAGCTATGGATGCAGCCACTTCGTGGATCAGTGCGCGAACGCGAGTCGTCAAACACGTGCAGTATATGTCGCTTCCAATTCGGTCCCTGCAGCAACACGACCTGTCCATCAAACGACGACAAAATGTCCATCTGACCATCGCCATCAAAATCGTTCGCAACGGCCGAGTTGATCATGTCACCGGCAGAGGGAACAACGATGTGTTTTGTCCATTCGTCGCCTTTTCCTAAAGTGGCGATAGCCGATTGACCAATAACACAACCCAAAGACGCGAATGCCCTGATCAAAGTGTCGCGTGAAATCATACTTGCAGTCCCGTCAATGAGTAGAAGGGGAACTTTTGTGCGTACCATTTGGCAACAGCACAATCTTACCAAAGTCGCGAAGTAATTCTCTAAGGCATTGCCTCCGGAATTAGTTTTACGTCGATTCGCAACAGCAGCATGATTCGCCCGACATGCAGTTCTGTCGGTCAATGATCAATGAGGCCTCAGCGGCAAACGAATCATCAATCAGACCGACGCCGACGCTGGATCCACCAATAGATGACAACAGCGACTGTCCCTCCCACAGGTGCCGCCAATAGACCGAGAAATGTCGACCATCCCGGCCCCATCGTTGGTTCACCCCTTGCGGCTTCCTCTAAGTGCAGCAGGTGACCGCGCACGACAAAGGGCGTGGCAGCGACCACCGCACCGACGAGAAACCAAATAGCACTGAGCATCAAACGTCGGATGGCGTTATCTCCCGTCGTCGGTCGCGAATTCGGGTGATGACGGTACGGAGTACGACCGCTGAGTCTTCCATCGTCGCCCGCGCATGAAACTGCACTGCGGAACCGTCCCGAAAAGCGAGCACATACAGTCCCTAAGGAAACTTCACGCCCATGACCCACGCGGGACTTTTACCGCATTCATAAGTCTTCAGAGGCGTCAGACCACCTGAATCGGTATCGCGGCGATAGACGACCAGTTTGTTCGAACCTTGACCTGCGGCCACAAGGAGATTCTCCCCGTCAGGAATTAAGTTGAACGAACGTGGTGTCTTTTCGGTCGACGTTTGCCCCAGCGAAGTTAGTTCCCCCGTTGCGTCGTCAACACGAAAAACCGCAATGCTGTCGTGACCACGGTTCGAAGCGTAAACAAATCGTCCATCGGCGCTGACTTCGATGTCCGCACATGATCCCTCGGACAAGTCCCATCCGTCGGGATGCGTCGAAAGCGTTTTGCGCTTCGTCAAAGTTCCGCGAGCAGCATCATAGTCGCAGTGAGTCACGCTCTTGCTTTGTTCGTTGACAAGGTAGGCCCATTTTCCGTTCGGATGAAATTGAAAATGCCTGGGCCCTGCACCTTCCGCACCGTCGAGTTTGGACGGGGAATTCATCGCCAATTCACCGGTCGCTGCATCGAACGTGAACTGCTGCACCTTATTCAACTCGCCGACGTGTGGCACAAACGCAAAGTTGTTAGCGGCATCGGTCTGAATGCAATGCGCCTTGGCCCCGGTTTCAATCACCTGAACCGGTTTTCCCGTCACCGTTCCATCGACGATTTGACTTACCGTCACTAATCCTTCGCGGTAGTACGCAGCCAGCAACCAATTCCCTGTCTTGTCGGGATAAATATAGGCAGCGCTACCAGCCGATGGTGCTGTCGCAACCAGCGATAGTAAGCCCGAGTTTGGGTCAACTGCCAGTGTTGCAAACTGCGAGATCGACCGCACCGACGCGTAGATGCGTGACCGATCCGGACTTAACCACAGGCAGCCCGGTGCGCCGCCGAGGTCGATTTCGCCAACGCGCGACAAATCGCCATTTGTCTCGTTCAGGGAAAAAATGGCAATCGTATTGTCGCCACTTTCAGAGACATACACAAACGTGGCGCCCCAAATCGAACTTGCCATACCCAAGACAATCAATGCAAAGAGTGTGATCGTTTTCATGGTGATCATTGTAATCGATCGACGCCAAACCGCTAGCATTGAATGCCGGTGAAGACAACTTCGCTCGAGGATTCGACGACCCGAGTCGTTATCGAAAACCGATCCCAGACTCTCGGCCGTTTCCCAAATCATGCGGGACTTCGATCGACGGCATACACAATGAATCGCGCGCTTCTCTTCCAACACATACAAATACATCAGCGTACCGGATGATAGGGCGAGAACTCCAAAAGGAAGAATTTCGCAAATCCCGTTTGGAACGCAGCCGAACGCGTCGGTGCCAGTTGTCTCATGAAAACAACACTTCCCACGCAAAACGCGAATCTGGGCGCCATTCTCGCTCGTTGCGCCCCCGCAGCGATAATCATGCTGTTGGGTTTCTTGGCGTTGTACACATTGCACACCAACGAGTATTCCATCTCCGGCAAACCGACTCGCGATATCACATGGATTATCGGAATCACCGAACTGGCGATCTATCTCTGGATCCGCATCTTTGCAAAAGTCGGTCTGCGCACACAGATCGCGGCATTAGCATCCATCTATGGTCTGCAGTTGGGTCTCTATTTGTCAGTACGAATTGATGGATTCATGGGAGATGGTCGTCCCATCTGGGCTTGGCGTTGGGAACAGGCGCTAGAAGACCTATGGCAAGACGATCAATCGGAAATTCGTCGCGAAATAGGAACGACCGCAAACCTGCAAACGACAACCCAATTCGATTATCCCGGATTTCGGGGTATCGAACGGAACGGCATTGTTCCCGCAATTCCGCTAAGTCGGGATTGGACTCGACCACCGCAAGAACTCTGGAGACATCCTGTCGGGTTGGGATGGTCATCGTTCGCGGTCGTTGGTGATTACTGTGTCACACAAGAACAACGCGGTGCCGAAGAGACGGTCGTTTGCTACGAACTTCGTACTGGAGACGAGGTTTGGATTCATTCCAATCCAGCACGCTTCGACGAAGTCACCGGTGGGGTGGGGCCAAGGGCCACGCCAACGATTCACAACGGTCGAGTTTTCGCGTTGGGTGCCACCGGAATCTTGAACTGTTTGGAGGGCAGCAGCGGAAAGCGACTTTGGTCAACGAATATTCTCACTGACACCGCAGCCGAGAATGCGTTGTTTGGTATGTCCGGCTCGCCTCTTATCTACAACGATCTCGTTATTGTGAATCCTGGTGGCAAAAATGGTTCACTGGCAGCCTATGACCAGAAAACTGGTGCACGAGTGTGGGCAGGCGGAGTCGCCGAAGCCTCGTATAGTTCGCCACAATTTGCGGCCTTCTCGAAGTTTCCACAGATTCTTAGCTTTAACGCCGAAGGACTATTTGCGCACGACCCGAATTCGGGCGCGGTGCTTTGGAACTATGCATGGGTCAGCAACCCTGCTGAAAGAAACAACGTATGCCAACCGATTGTTCTTCCAAGCCGTGATGGAGTTCCGGATCAGGTATTCATCGCCTCCGGTTACGGCAAGGGCTGCGTGCTGCTGGAGTTGTCCCTCGGTCGCGAAGGATACGTTGTTCGCGAACGATGGCGCAACCTCAATCTCAAGGCCAAATTCAGCAGTGCCGTGCTCCACGGAAAACATGTCTATGGCTTAGACGAGAGAATTCTCGTCTGTATCGATCTGGAGACCGGCAAGCGTCGTTGGAAGCGCGGCCGATACGGATATGGACAACTTGCGCTCGCCAACGACTTACTTATCGTGCAAGCAGAATCGGGCGATATCGTCTTGCTGGAAGCGACACCAGACCGACACAACGAATTGGGGAAGTTCGCAGCCTTGCATGATCGGACTTGGAATCACCCGGTCATCTCGCGAGATCTGCTTCTGGTGCGCAACGACCGAGAAGCCGCCTGCTTCCGACTGCCATCGGCTGCCTCACCATAATGCATTTGACGGCTTGGTGTGGCCCTTCGGTCGTCAGTGGTTTTGTTGGGCGTCGGTATCGCTATTCCTGAAAATCGCCAGTATTCTAGAACTGGAGCGATTCCATGGACACCAAACGAGTTAAGTAGGCAACGGGGCTTATGAATTCTGCAATGCACAACACTAAACGCATCGTGTACGGCATCCTTATCGTTTTGATGATTTTGGCATTGGACGATGCACAGCTATCTGCCGAGTCACCCGCCGATCTGGAATCGTTTGTCGACGGACTCGCAAGCACAACCATTGAATCGGGCAATGCGATCGGGATCAGTATCGCTGTCGCACAAGGTGACGATACTCTGCTGGCCAAGGGATACGGTCTCGCCGACGTCGAATCAAACACACCTGCGACCGCTCAAACTGTCTATCGCATCGGGTCGATTACAAAGCAATTCACCGCCGCCGGCATTCTACAACTGGTTGAACAAGAGAAACTGACGCTCGACGACCCGATAACGGACTATATGGCCGATTACCCGACACAGGGCCACAACGTCACGATCCGGCATCTCTTGCAGCATACGTCCGGAATCAAAAGCTTTACCGACCTGCCCACCTATCGCGAGCGAATGACGATCGACGTCGACCACGACAACATCATTAACCGCGTCAAACAGGAACCGTTTCACTTCGCACCAGGAGAGAAATACCGATACTGCAATAGCGGCTACTACTTTCTGGGCGTGATTTTGGAAGATGCGACCGACCAAAAATACGACGAGCTTCTTAAGGAACGCATTTTCACGCCGCTAGAACTCTCACAGACCTACTACGACCGTCCTGCCACGATCATACCCCACCGCGCCAATGGTTATTCGAATTGGGGTGGAAAGCTCCGAAATGCCCGCTACCTGAGTATGACGCTGCCATTTTCCGCCGGCGCGCTCGCATCAACGGTTGAGGATTTGGTTGCCTGGCAACGCGCCCTGGTCAACAACAAATTGCTCTCCACCGATTCTTATGAATTGATGACGACAACGGCACAACTGGCGGACGGCAAGCCCGCCGCTTACGGTTTGGGCACGTTCATACGCAAACATAACGGCCGATTAACATTTGGGCATGGCGGCGGCATCAACGGATTTCGCAGCCAATTGGTCTATTACCCCGAATCGGATTACACGATTGTCGTGCTGGCAAACTGCGAGCAAACAAATCCTTCAAAACTTGCCCAACAAATTGCGGATCAAGTGATTCCGGCGGAACCGCAGCCGGACTCGAAATAAGTCTTTCGATCGAGCCATGACTAAAAAAGCGGACCTGCCTCAAAAAGGCAGGTCCGCTTCAGATGGCAACAATTGTCAACGGCGGGTAGCCGACTGATCCGGCAGTTCGGTTGTTTTATCGATTTGAGGCTTCTCTGAATCGATGTCGAATTCCCCTCCAAGCAGTGTCAACAAATCGGCCGGAAGGTCGAACCGTAAATGACATTCGATGATATTTGTCTCGCCAGGTAGCCGACGACTTTTTGCCGACCGCAGCGTTGCCAACATCATCCGGTCGATATCGTCGCTCTCAGCATCCGAAGAGATCTTGCTGTCGAAGGCCTCTCGAAATACCGCGATGAGTTCTTCGACCTCTCCCAATACTCCGTCAGGATCTGCGGTTTCCTCGCAACGTAATCGGCACTTCACTTCCAAGAGGCTTCCATCGTTGCTCACATCGAATCCAAATGCGAGCAAGTCGGTCCCCTTATAAATCGCATCGATTTGTTTAGAGCCGATATCTTCCTTGACCGGTGGCAAATCGGTATCGGGCTTCGCCATCACCAACGTCGCAAAGCCGCCGCTGACTGCATTCCACTCATCAGACCAGGGAAGCACAGGTTGCTTGCGCCCTGTTTCGTTAACATGCCATACGTCGACACCATTCGGCGGCCCGCCCAACGAAACCGACAATTCACGCGGGTTAACCGGACGAAACCGAACAGGCACGGGGCCTAGCGCCGGCATCATCGCCTCTAAGTATTCCAACCCCTCCTTCGTGCGTTCGGCCAAGTCGGGAAATCGTTTCGCGAGCGCTACCCGCCAGTCAACATCCTCCGTTGTTTTTAACACAATTCCATGCGCACCGAACGCGACTGTGTTCTTCTCGCCATCGACACCGGCTCGCACCATCCAATGCACATCGGACGAAATCGATTCGACCATCGTAATATCGCACTTTTCTGCAAGAACCGACGGCATGACCTCGTTGTTGTAAGCATCGAGAATCGGGAAGAAAGTTTCGATTTTCGCGATCGCGTTCACATTGAGGTGCAGGGCACCGGTTTCGCCGAATGCATGATTCGTTGCCGACGCTTTCTCCCGGCGGAACAATGTCGATTTCCATGGTTCGCTCGACGTCATGACAACCGGTTGGATGGCCCCGGTGGCATTTTCCGATTCTTGAGATTCCGGGGGCTCTGCCAAGCCGCGCATGGCGGATGTCGAGAAGCCCAACCCGAAAATGAGGGCAATGACGGCGAACGAGAAGTATCTCCCTTCCACATGGTTTTGCTCGCAATCCTTTGCTCGCAACATTTCAATTCTCCTTGTCAAATGGCCTGCAAACACAGGCGTCAACAGTGGCTGAGACTGCACACGCGGTCCCATGTCTTGTCGAATCGCCAAACGGGAAAGCGAGAGAAGGTAGCTTCCGGCTCCCTCACCGATTTCCACCGCTCTTCGGTCGGCCGCCAGTTCCTGTGCAAGAACCAGCCGCCCCGCAAGCCAACGAACGAGCGGATTATAAAAGTGAATCGCCGAACAAATGGCTCCGATCATCCTCCAGAGTGAGTCTCCACGCGCGACATGGGCCAACTCGTGCGCGAGCACAGCTCGCAGTTCATTCGCTGACCACGACTTCCACTGAGGCGAAAGCAAGATCATCGGCCGCAAAAAACCAACGACCGCCGCACAGCCGACAGCAGAGGACGTTGCCAACGTGACGCGTCGCGGTCGACCCATCCGGTGGGCGACCTCATCCGCGAGAGCTGTCAGAGTGCTGTCCTCAACGATCTCCGATCGGCTGCGCATTGACCGTAATAGAACGAAACCCAAAAGCAGTTTGGCCAAACCGATCGCCACGCAAACGATGAGGCCAATCGCCACATACCGCGCAACTGGTAGACCACGCGTCGGCTGGGCCGTTCCGCCGCGACGCACATTGCGCAGGAACGTCGCAGCATCAATGACGAATCCACCTGTCGGACCGCTCGAACTCGAGGACATTTCCGAGTTTCGGTCGGCAGCGTCGGAAACATCCGCTTGGTGACTCAATCGCGTGACTTCCTGTTGATCAACCGCGGAGGACGGCCATGACCAATGCGGAATCGATACAGGAATCAGCAGCGTGATCGCAATCGCAATGATCGCAGCCCAGCCCACCGTTCGAGCGGCAACTTCCGGGCTGCGTTTCGTGACGCAAACCGCGACGACGAGTCCCACGATCGCCACCAACGTCACTTGTCCCATGCACCACAGAGCGGCAAATGCCGTTTCGCTCATTGATCCTGCTCCTTCAGAATCTGTTCGATAAGGCTCCGTTCCTTTGCAGTCAGTTTTTTGCGCCCGCCCAACACTTGCACCAACAACTGCTCACGCGATCCGTGAAAGACCCGCTGAATCAAGTCACCCACGAGGCTGCCGGAAACATCTTCAAAAGACCGCACGGGCTTATATACGTAAGGCCTTTCGGAGTTGACCGCTTGAAGGAACCTTTTTGCCACCAACAGGCGAATCATGTTCGCCACGGTCACGTACGCGCGGTCCAATCCTTCGTCCGCCAAACGGTCTCGTGCCTGCTGAGCCGTCCCTTCGCCGTGCCGCCAAAAGACATGCATCACTTCCAGTTCGCGCTCGGTCAACTCTTTGGCTGTCGGCCTCGCCATCAGAATCCTCCCTGATCGATGGGAATATTTGGTTAACCAAATTTGGTTATGCGAGCATTCTGCCGCGAAGCCCCAAATGAGTCAACCACAGTTTTTGAGAAAAAGACGACTTCGGTCGTCGCATGTCATTGCTCGGTCGGCAATCAACATGACAAGCTTGCGCGCACTGCTGGACCAGCCAGCAGTGGCACACTTCAAACAACGGGTCACCATTGAGTATTCGAGAGGGTGCCGAATGGCAAACCGACCAATCACTCCGCCGTCAGATGCTCGCGGATGTACTCCATCGAGCGGTCGAACGCTTGTTGGATCTTCTCGGGATCGCCGCCCCACAAACTATGACGGCCATTCTCAACCGTAATCAGTTCATACGTCGTGCCCAGGCGCTTCAATTCAGCCGCCATTTCCACAGACTTCTCATAAGGGACGTCGGCATCCGCCGTGCCATGTAACATGAGAATCGGCGGGTAGTCTTCGGTCAGATGGCGAATCGGGCTATAGGCGGCTAACTTGTCGGCTTCCGTTTCCGGGTCAAAACCACTGGCAACTTTGGCCCATAATCCGTTCTGCTTCAAGTAAATAAACAGCTTCCATCGGTCGGGGCTGCTCTGCTTATCGGTGCTCGTTACGACTTCGTCACCAATTGTCGCCCAGGCATCTTCCTTACTGATCAGTCCCATTTTGCGAAACGCTTCGTTGGGAGTCGTCGTCCATTCTTTGTCCACATCGCCGAATCCCCAATACGAGACGATGGCCGTCGGCGGCGGAGTGATCGAAATCCCGCTCATGATGGAGAGATACCCGCCAGCAGATGCGCCGGCCACCACCATCTTCTCCGGATCGGCCTGAAACAACTCCGGACCGTCCGAGCGAATCCAATTCAAGCCGTCCTTCAAATCCTCGATGACATCCGGCAACTTGGCTTCGGGCAACAATCGGTAGTCAAAGGAGACCAGTACAAATCCATGCTTCTCACTCAATTCGATTAACTGCTTCGGCACACCGGTGCGGCTTCCCATCATCAACGCACCGCCGTGATACCAGGCGACGACTGGTCGCATCGCATCACCGTCGGGACGATAGACATCAGCCTTGATTTCCAATTCGCCGACTGATTTGTACGTAAACGTCGTCGGTTTGAGTTCGGCGTTGGCAATCTCACAACGATCAACGACCGCCAACAGGCAAACCGTTACGCACAACAATGACCGCGGTGAGACTCGCATCTTGCACTCCTGGAATTCAACGCGAAGCGATGAATCGAAAAACTACGGTGGCACAAACTTCGAATGTGCATCCTACCGTGCTTGGAGCCGCGAAAACAGCGCCGACCGGTGAACGCCGTTGATGGCAA
>JANQRQ010000193.1 GCA_028284485.1 Planctomycetaceae bacterium
GCCATATCAACTTTCAAAGCAAATGGGGAGTGCCCCTCGAACCGGTCGTTTACAAGTTTCGGACGAGCAAGGGCGCCGACGAAGTGACAACGAACTGACCCGACTCAGCGAATGTCGATTTCGTCATTCGCCGGCAACGATCCGGCGGTCAATGAATCCACTGCGGTGTTTCCTGATCCGATCGCGGGAAATGCTGCGGTTGGACCTGACCGGTTCGTTCTTCACGGAGAAAACTGTGGCAGGGCGTCTACCATCTCCAGGTCGCTTGCCGCACATGCTGGGGAACGTAGTTGTCATCGTACGACTTTCGCAAAATGAGTTCGTCCAATATTGCGACCAAGCTTACGGACTTTAGAAAGAAATGATAAAGAGGCACAAAGGGAAGTGCCAAAGCAAACCTCATTTCCCTCCATCGGAATTTGGAGTAAAACAGCATCGCGCTCAGAGATATCGCCTCGAGATACAATTGGCATAGATAGACCAACAGGATCACACTTCCGATCGTCGCCGACTGTGTCGCGATCAACCAAATCCAGCCGAACCAAAACCCGAAAACGCAAACGACGTTGAGTACCCATCGTTCAATGAGCAGCATAAAGTTGCGCCAACGAAAGTTACTTTCCCAGAATCGTCCCATGTCGACATGTTTGCGACACTCAAAGGTGACGACCGATCGGTCCCAGCGCAGTCGCTGGCGAAACAAGCCAATCCAGGACTCTGGAACATTCGTAATGCACTCTGCATGCGGAGCGAATGCGATGCGGTACCCAGCCTTTCGAATGCGAATGGCAAGATCTCCGTCTTCACCGCTACCGGCATCCCATCCCGAAACGTGCTGAAGGACCTGATTGCGAAATGCACCGAACGCGCCGGAGACGATGCACAGTGTCCCCAGTCGCTCCTGAATCTGGCGACCGAGAAAGATACTCTGCCGGTACTCATACCCCTGTAAGCGTGTGACCAGGTTTCGGGAGTAATTCCAAGACGTAATCGTCGCTGAAACAGCCCCAACTTCAGGGTCCTTTAATGGCTGCACGATCTCCCAAATGGCGTTTCGACCAAGTTGCGAGTCCGCATCAAGCGTGATAATGACATCCGCGTTCGTCAGAGCAAATCCCCAGTTGAGTCCTGAAGATTTTCCACCGCGACGTGGTCGACGACAAACTCGCACACCAGGATGTGTACGAGCAAATCGCTGCGCAACTTCGATCATGCCGTCGGTCGAACCGTCGTCGACAACAATGATTTCCATTCGCGGATAGCTGTTCCAGGCCGACTTGAGTGTGTCGCCGATCGTCTCAGCTTCATTATGGCCGGCAATGACCAGGCAAACAGATGGACAATACTCGTAGTGAGCCAGCCCAGACGATCGCCCCATCAACAATCGTACGGTTCCTCGTCCAAGATCGAATAGCACCATGACCGCAGCAAACAGTGCGTAGCGTGTCCCATCGATGATGAGGAGCACGCCAACGATGCTGAGCAGTTCAACAGGGTGCAGGGATTGCGCCCAGTGAATCCAATTGACGAGCATGGTATCCCACCAAGTCTTCTAATACGGCCTGATTTGCGGGGAATCGAAATCCACAGCCCAGGCAATGAGCGACGTGCTCGAGTTCGGCAGCCGACCAATCGCAATCGAGGCAGCGATATGGACCAGTGAGATGCTCAAAGTCGGCTCCAACAACTAATCGCCGGACACGGCATTTGGGACAAACGATTTCTTCATCCGTCTCGAAATCCTTAGCCGCTCCAACGTGTCCGCAGGCAAAATGGTGAATCATCCGATCGTTCGTTATGCAGCCTGAACCACATGCCGAACAACCAAATCGAAAGCTCGGCAAACAGCGGCATTGCGGGCAGACTTGGACGCGGTCCAATAGAACTTTGCTCAATGAACCATCCGACTCCCAGGCCCGCAACAAAGGTGCTGGTAGCCCCTGACGAAACTGGAGCTGTTGGGGATCGAAGACCGGCGTAATGTAGCCATCCTTTGAGATGCTGTCGGCCAAATCATTGGTTTCAATCGATGTCGGCGAATGGCCTGATGCTTGGATCAGTCGCATTCCCATCGTCAATCGTGCTTGCAGTTCGATCCCATCAAACGGTTTGGTCATGTAGTCGTTCGCGCCCGCATCTAATGCCGCCGCCAGATCTTCTGGTTCCGTTCGCGCGGTCAGCATGAGAATGAAGACGTCGGACATGGAAAACCGTTCGCGTACCGCCTGGCAAACCCCAATGCCGTCGAGCTTTGGCATATTCCAATCAACGATCGCCAATTTTGGATGCTCATCGGCAAGAAGTAAGCGGCAGGTCTCTTCACCGTCGGCTGAATTGTGCACGGAGTACCCCCATTTGTTGAGGGAACTTTCCAGGAACCGTCTATAAACCGGATCGTCTTCAGCGATCAGGACTTGTGCATGTTCCGACGTCATCGTTTCCACTCCCCGTCAGTTGTTCGTCTTGGCTAGTTCTTTTGGCACCAATTGGATTCAAGCCGAACCAATGCACCGGTGGGGACGCCGATGCGATCGATTGTCGACTGTTTCAAACTGAGTTCCACCGGATTCAGCTTCTCGCCCGGTGCGTAGTATCGTGCTATTTGATCAGGCGCCGATTCCAAATCCATTCCGATGCGATCAACTTGGCAAGCAACATCCTCAGCAACAGTTTTGATTCCGAGGGTGACGTTGTCTCCGACAACAAATCGGTTACTCGACTGCTGCCGCAGGTACAATTTCACCCGAGCGGATCCTTCCTCGACCAAAGAGAATAGTTTGCTTGACGCTGGTGCATGCTCGCCGATCCGAACATGCCATCGCTCGACACGGCCGTTCATAGGCGAACGAACTTCTCCCTGACGCACCAATTCGCGTGCGCGACGCAATTCGCCCTTTAGCAGTTCGATCTTCGCAATCAGTGGCTCCACATGGTCCATCGAGATTTCACCGGACGATTCGGCGGCATTCGATCGGTCCTTCCATGCGTTAACGGCATCACGTAACTGCTCGACTTTTCGAGTTTGTCCCTGATGATCAAACAAAACTTGCTCGAATTGATCGTCCGAAAGAGTATTTCGAAGATGCAACGATTTTGCACGATCCAGGCGATTTTCCACTTTCTCTTGTAGCGCTTCCTCCTGCTTAAGCCGCGCTGCAGCTTCGAAGAATTCAGCCGATGCTTTTCCGCGCTCGAGCTGCTGAATTTGCAATTGCCAATTCAGTCGCGCGATCTCGCCCGTCAAATTGGCGCGTGCCAAGCGAAGTTCGTCACCGAGCCGCTCGACATCGTGCCGAGCCTTCAGGCTTTCCAAGATCATCACCAATTGACCCTGTCGGACGTCATCGCCTTCCCGCACTTGCATCGATGCCACAACGCCTTCATTGAGCGCAGACACTTCGACGACATTCGCAGTAACAACTCCGAAGGCATCGTATCGAAATAGGGAATTCCAGACCCAGAATCCCCCAGCTCCCAAAACACTGAGGAAGACCAGCGTCGTCAAAACCCTCCCTTTGGGTTGATGAGGCAAGCGAGTTGGAGGTTTGACCTCGTCTGAAGAATCGATTGTCTCTCGCGTAGGCAATCCCTGCTGAGTGAATTGAAATCCTGCAGGTACCCGGCGCCGACTGGCCTGTTGCTGCTCGATTTCGTGGAGCAGCTCATTCATAGATGGATTGTCGAGAACAGCCATACCAGTTCCGCACCAAAGTCGACGTAACGCAAGCTCAGTATTTCCGCTGCCAATACCTAGGTTGCCTTTTGTCAACAGGCAAATGTTTTGGAGGGGAAACACTGCTGTTGCACAGAAACAACACCGATCACGGTAGATTGTCAGGCTGTATCGATTGCGCGGGTTACCGCTCCGGTTTTGCAGCCGGAACGCTTCCGATGACCCGACTGTCGGATGGGAATTCGAGCGGCTCGAGTTCGCGATTACCGAGTAACTCTGTCGGGCAAAGAGTTACGCAATCAACTCGGGAATCAAATTGCCACCGAATTGGGAGAGCTGTTTAAAGCGGCCGCCGTGGAAGTAGGTCAACTTATTGTCGTCCAGGCCGAGCAATTGCAGAATGGTAATGTGCAGATCACGCACATGATGGACACATTCGACCGCCTCAGCGCCTGTTTCGTCAGTCGCGCCAACCGTTTGGCCGGCATTGACACCGCCGCCGGCGAGCCAAATGGTCATGGCGTGTGGATTATGATCACGGCCATAGGCTGTACCGCCACGCACGCCGTTATCAGGAGAACGTCCAAACTCTCCACAGGAAATCACCAGCGTACTATCCAGCAGGCTGCGTTGTTTGAGATCGGTCAACAGGGCAGCGATCGGCTGATCGACTTGCTTTATGAGATTCCCGTGCGCCCGCGCAATGTAGTCGTGCGAATCCCAGGTACCGGCATAGATTTGAACAAAGCGGACGCCTTGCTCGACAAGCCTGCGGGCCAGCAAACATTTTCGACCGTAGGCATTTGTCGGTTCTTGATCAATGCCATACATGTTGAGAGTTCTTTTGTCTTCCTTCTCGATGTCGAGAATTCCGGGGACTTCCATCTGCATGCGAAAGGCCAACTCGTAAGCCTCCATACGAGCGGCAAGTTCGGTGTGCTGAGGGTGCGTTTCGGCATGCGACTCGTTCAGTTGTGCGAGCAAATCGAGGTTTTCTCGCTGGTGCTCCCTGGTAATTTCCTTCATCGGTTCGAGGTCAAGAATCGGCGAACCTGTCGGGCGAAGCGGCGTTCCCTGATAATGCGCGGGCAAAAAACCATTGCTCCAGTTGGCAGCACCTCCTTGTGGGTACGAAACCTCCGGCAGCACGATAAACCCTGGTAGATTCTGATTGAGCGAACCGAGCCCGTATGTGGTCCAGGCACCCATCGCCGGGTCCCCGCCGAAGCGATTACCGGTATTCATCTGATACATCGCCGTCGGGTGGTTCACCGAATCAACCTGGCAGCCGCGGTAAAAGCACATGTCATCGACGCAGCCGGCCAAATGCTCCCAATTGACGGCGATGTCGGCTCCCGACTGTCCGGCTTTGCGAAACTCGAAGGGGCTCCGCACGTAATATCGTTTGCCGCTTTCCATAGCCGACTTCATCTCGCCTTCTCGAACGAATTCCTGCAAATGCAGGTCGGCCAGCTTCGGCTTGGGGTCGAACGTGTCGATATGCGACGGCCCACCTTCCATCATTAAGAAGATGACACTCTTCACCTGAGAAGGAAAATGGCCTTGTTTCGGAGCGAGTGGATTCGGAGAGCTTTGGGAGGATTCCTCGGCGGTCAGGAGCGAATTAAACGCAATTGCTCCCAAGGACGCACCCAATCCATACAGGAAATCGCGTCGCGACCGGTCGATTCCGATTGATTGTCGAATCGTCATGTTCATTCACTCCAACAATCAGTAGACGTATGCGAACTCGTTCGAGTTCAGCAGCACGAGGCACACCTCTGCCAATCCACGAACTCGAGGGCCAACGTCGGCCGGCTTTAAATCGGGGACGAATTCCGCATAGGCTTCGAGCGGCTCGGTGAACGTAAATTTCTCTCCGGTATTCTCTTCGACTGCCTCGCGAACGACTTCGCGTGGATAATCGGGAGGCTCAAACTTCAGCAACTTGTGGCGAGCCGTCATTTTTTTCCAATGGTCCGCACAGGCCGATCTTTCCTGCGTTTGAGGCTTTCGCCCATAAGCAAGCTGAAAAAGCCGGTCGATCGAGGCATCATCACTATGGTGTTCCTGGATAATTCGGTTCGCCAAGGCCAATGCCCGATCGAATGAGATTTCACTGTTAAACATCGCAAAGACTTGCGGGGTGACAGTCGAGGCTTCACGGGCCTCGCACGACAAATCAGGCGTGGGGGCATTAAAGACTTCCAAGAATGGGTCCCGCTGGCCACGAATCCTCATCGCATACAGCGATCGTCGATGACGTTGTGCTGGTAGCAACGACGGTTGCCAGGCCTCCGCGAATGTTCCCATGACCTGTCGAGGCTGAAGAGCCGCCTCGAGGTTCATTTCCGGTCTAATGGGAATTCCGCCAAGCTTCAGATTGAGTTCGCCAGTAACTCGCAAAATGGAGTCGCGCAATTCTTCGGCCTCTAAACGTCGCGGTTGAAACACGGCGAAGCTTATACCTTGCGGATCTTTTTCCGCCAGCGTTTTGGGATCTTGGTGCTGCGACGCACGGCGATAAGCCTCTGACGAAAGGATCAATCGATGCATGGCCTTGACCGACCAACCTTGATCGATGAACTGCCGTGCCAACCAGTCGAGCAGTTCGGGATGCGTCGGCTTTTTGCCAGTTGTGCCAAAGTTATTGGGATTCCCGGCGATCGCCGTTCCGAAATGCCATTGCCAGATGCGATTCACCATGACCCGCGAGGTCAGCGGGTTTTGCTCTGAGGCAATCCAATCAGCCAATGCCTTTCGGCGACCATTAATGTCCTCGGGAATCCGAAGTGACGTCCGTTCCCGGGACTGCAGGTTCACAGCGCTTAATGCTCCGGGCGCTACCGGTTCCTTTGGTGAAAACGGATCGCCACCAACGAGAATGGACGTCGCTTCCAATTCTCCAACCTTCATTCGGTTCTTTGGCATCTGCAACGGAGCGGTTACCGACTGTAACTTTGGAGTGCGCCCGCTATAGACGGTAAAAGCGAGTGGTTTGTAGCGGTCGAACCTCCAAGCCAACCGTTGTACGCCTTTTCGAGAGATTCGCTCGACACCGAAGTCACGTGGATCGAATCCGACATGCCGCGGTGGAATGGTGGCCGGGTCGACTTTCCGGCTGGCCATCTTGTTTCGGATTTGGTCGACTGTGACCTTTTTCTTCCCAGCCCCCTTCTGAAGCTCCCGCAATGTCTTCTCGAAAATAGTCGAATCAATTCCATTCTCTGCATACCAATCGCGGGCTGCATCGATCGTCCGTTTGGCGTTTACATCGCGTAGAGTTTGTTCATAAAACTGCTGCCGTTTCTTCAGTAATTCGGACTCGTCGAACCCTTCGGTGTCTTCCTGCGGCAAAAAGGCAGCATGGCGTGCCGCCAATTGCGTTGTCGCAAAGACGGCCTGCATGGAGTAGTAGTCTCGCGTCGGAATAGGATCAAACTTGTGATCGTGGCAGCGGGCACACTGCAGCATATGCCCCAAAAACACCTGCCCGACAGCATCGGTTACATCATCGAGGAAACGCTGTCGGGCGACCTTGGCGACTTCCATGCCGGTCAATTCCCAAGGTCCCATGCGCAAAAAGCCGGAGGCGATCAATAATTCGGGATTGGTATCGTCGATTTCATCGCCGGCAATTTGTTCGCGAATGAACTGATCGTACGGTTTGTCATCGTTAAACGATCGCACCACGTAATCGCGGTAACGCCAGGTCGTTCCCCGTTCGTAGTCGTTCGCATATCCGGACGAATCGGCGTAGCGCACGACGTCGAGCCAATGCCGTCCCCACTGTTCCCCGTAATGCGGCGAATCTAACAGTCGCTCGACGACTTTCTGCAAGGCCGTATCGTCGTTTGACTGGTCGTTAACGAAGTCATCGATCTCCTGGGGAGTCGGCGGCAGCCCGATGAGGTCGAACGTTATTCGTCGGATCAATGTAAGCCGGTCGGCTGACGGAGCAGGGGAGAGTTCTAGTTGTCCGAGACGATCGTCAATCAGAATGTCGATCGGGTGGCGGTCCGTATTCTGGAGACGGCCGGCGTCGTCATTCCACAGAGGCTGATAGGGCCAAAGGTTCTCGGGGTCGTACTTACGATTCGTCCACTCCGGCGTAAGTCCGCCGCTCGTCGCGACCGTGACTCCGTCGGCCACATTCCACTTATCGCCCGTCGTTCGCAGAACCTCAGCGATGCGATCGTCACTCGGCCAGGGTGCGCCGCCTGCGATCCATTGGCGAATATACTCGATTTGCTCTTCCGTTAAGCGGTCGTTCTCTTTGGGCGGCATCTCGTATCCATCCCAATTGACCGCCAGGAATAACGGGCTTTCATCAGGTTGACCGGGCAAAACTGCCGGCTCCTCACTTTCGCCCCCTTTAAGCAATCCATCCCGTGACAACATGTTGAATTCGCCACGGACGTCGTCTGCTTCGTCACCATGGCAGGCGAAGCATTTCTCCTTGAGAATTGGGAGAACGCGATGCGCAAAGACCTCTTCCGCCTGGGCGGCGGTGATGTCTTCTCGGTCGTCTGCTTGAACGGATATCGTACTCAGGACGAGCAATAAGCCCCCGACGAACGGTATGATCAACCAGTGGTGACTCTTTGTTGCGGGCGGATGATCCTGAAACATTGGAAGTCTGCCATATTCAAAGGGAGTTTTCCGGTCCGTGAGTCCATTGTAATCGACGGATACAGCAATCGGAATGATCCATCGGTGTGCACCACAAAATGTCTTCTTGTCACTCTGGATGTTTCTCATGAAGGGCTAATGGAATGTGACAGGTCCGCATTGCGACCTATTGGTTTCGTTTGGCCTTTTTGCTGGCTTTGCCGACTTTTCACAACCGAACGGCGTTTTCGTGCCGTTTGGAAAACAGCCTAGTTTCTGCTTTGAGATTGCTTGTGTCACCATGCCGCTTGGCGGATATAATGTATAGACAGGCCGATCGACACCTTCGGAGACCGCTGAAACCATGCCGACGTATACCTATGAGATTATCCGTGACGACGGTGAGCCAGGCGAACGCTTTGACGTGCTGCAGTCGATCAAGGACGAGCCGTTGACCGAACACCCCGAAACAGGGGAACCGGTACGGCGTGTCATTACCGGTTGCTTCATCGGCGGATCGTGGTCTGATTCGGCCATGGCGAAGAACGCCAATGACGACCAAAAGTTGGATAGCCTGGGATTCACCAAGTACGTCAAATCGGGCGATGGGTTTTACGAAAAACGTGCGGGCAAAGGCCCGGATGTTATCCACAAAGACAATCCGATACAGCCCAAGGATTTGAAGTAGTCACACCGGACGCTTTTCGATCTCCGTTTCGACGTTGCCACTACGTTTGCACACCCACCGAAGCCGAGTGTTTCGCCCCGCTTTCGGCTTTTCGGCAGCCGCCAGCCAATCTCCCGAGCCAGGACTTGCTGATTCCATTTGCGGCGTCAGAATAGTGCTATCCCAAGAGCCCCAAGGCGATGTATGGGACTGCGGAATCACTTAGGACTGCTTGAAGAATAACTGAGCGGGATGGCGCTCACAGATAAACCGGACACTCATCGATCGAATTTTCCTTTGCGAGTCGCAATGTCGAACGACGCACCGTTAATACATCCACGCGACGAAATCATGCAAACGATGGACCGAATCTATCGTTATCGCATGACAACCACATCAGGGGGAAATCTCTCCATTCGCGAAGAGAATGGCGATGTGTGGATTTCTCCAGCGCGTGTGGACAAGGGAAACTTATCGCGCAGCGACATCGTGTGCGTCAAAGCCGATGGTCATACCGATGGTCCTCATCCGCCTTCTTCCGAGTTGCCGTTCCACCAGGCGATCTACTCCGTTCGTCCGGACATCAAGGCGATTGTCCACGCGCATCCGGTGGCGCTAGTCGCCTTCAGCATTTGTGGACAAATCCCGGACACACGGCTATTTCACCAGGCCGAGCATGTTTGTGGAGTGCCAGCGTTTGCACCGTACGCTCTTCCAGGCAGCGAGCAACTCGGCACAAATATCGCCAAGACGTTCGAGTCGGGTCCGAACTGCGTGATCTTGGAGAATCACGGTGTGGTCGTTGGTGGTGATTCGCTGTCACAAGCATTTCAACGATTCGAAGCCCTCGAGTTTGCCGCCAAGACGATCATTAAGGCGCGACGATTGGGCGATGTGCAACTTCTCTCTGAAGATCAACTCGCGTTGGCCCGAAATCGTTCGGTCAACTTGACACCGTTTGAGCGTCCGGAACCGACTAGCCACGAAAAGGAGCTGCGCCGGCATTTACAAAAGTTTATTCGCCGCGGCTGTCGGCAGAGACTACTTATTAGCACTGAAGGGAGCTTCTCTGCACGGCTGGCAGACGACACCTTTCTCATCACGCCCTCCCAGCAGGATCGAGAGAGCTTAAGCATCGACGACTTCGTCCTGATCGATCAAAGCCGCTGCGAAAAGCATAAGCACCCCAGCCGAGCGACTGCCGCGCATCAGGCGATTTATTCACGGCACCCTGAGATTCAGGCCATCGTTTTTGCCCATCCGGTCAACGCGACCGCTTTTAGTGCAACGTCGGCTACATTTGACGCCCGCACGATTCCGGAAAGCTACATCTTCTTACGCGACGTCGAGCGAGTGCCGTACGGAATTCAACATTTATCCAATGGTGAAATAGCCAATTACGTGTCGCCTTCGGCACCGGCAGCCATTCTGGAAAACGACGGCGTCTTGGTGACCGGGAACTCGATTCTCGATGCATTCGATCGTTTGGAAGTTCTTGAGTCGACTGCCGAGGCTGTCATCAACGCTCAGGCCATTGGAAAAGTCGCATCGATGCCGAATGATGTGATCGACGAATTGCGGGCGGCATTTTTATTTTGACCGGTTATTGCGTGGGACGGCAATAACCATTTCGAAGTGATTCGGACCTTTGGACATTGTCCCTCCGACGCTTCAACTGAGGGCCACCTTGTCTTGTTTCCGGTCTTGGGCTTCGTAAACGCGGTAGGGAGAGAGCAATGATGCAATGCAATTCCATTCAGGCGGTCGGTGTTGGTACGCATGCTTCATCCCGTTTGAATGGTCGTAACCACTTAATGATACTTGCATTGCTGCCAACGGCACTTTTGTTGGCTGGGTGCGGGGCGTCGGACAACACATCAACGGCAGAAAAGGCCACTGAAGCTCAGTCAGTTCCGGTACAAAGCGAAAGTCCGTCCGACGATCAAACAACAAACGAAAGCGGCAATACCGACACGGCGTCGATAACGAACGAAACGCCACCAGGGAACGAAACGGCGACCGAAACGGCTTCGACAACTGCTAACGTGCCTTTTGAAGAATTCGAATTGCTCACGTCCATGGAAGTCGATTTTCTGAGCATCAAAGCAATCGCTTTTGCCCCGGACGGTAAGACATTCGTCACCGGCGGCGGAATTCCACGGGTTTGGCAGGTGGGCGGTGACGAAGCACTTTTCGAATTCGAAGGGCTGTACCCTCTGACTGGAACAATCGTCGAAGCCGAAGCTTTAGCGTTTTCGCCTGACGGAACAACTCTGGCCATCGCCGGAGGGGACGGCAAACTGCATCTGTTCGATTTCGAAACTCGCGAATTGAATCACACGATCGAAGCGCACGACGCCGGCATCGTTTCTGTCGCGTTTTCTGGGAACGGTCAATTGGTAGCCACATCCGGATATGACGGCAAAGCCATCGTTTGGAACAGCGAGACCGGCGAACAGGTCTCTGTTTGCGCATCGGGCGATGAACGTGCAATGCATGTCGATTTGTCACCGGATGGTAAAACGCTCGCATCCGGCGGGGCCGATGCCTTGGTATGGTCGGCAGAAACAGGGAGCAAAATCGGCGATTTGAATCTCGGCGAACCACGGGCGCTGTTGGTGCGGTCGGCGCAATTCTCTCCCGATGGAACACAAATCGCGACCGCAGACGCCACGGTCGATTTCGAAAATGCCGCCATGATCTGGTCGGCCGAGTCGCGCGAACTTCAAAATACCTTCAAGCATGAGCTGGGCGTGATGTCGTTGGGGTTCTCGCCGGACGGAACCATGCTGGCGACCGCCAGTGTCGATGCGATGGCTCGCATTTGGCGCATTGCCGACGGGACACTGCTGCAGACCATGGAAGAAGAAGAACTGGGGACGGTCGATATCGTCGCCTGGATGCCCGATGGCAAAGCATTGGCTGTCGTCAGCGAAGGGACGATTCGATTCTGGGGACATCCGGGAGCCATCGAGGTTGCGGCGTCCGACGCTGCCGACGAAGACGACTTATCGGACACCGATGAAGCATCGTTTGAGGCCGAGAGTGTTCATAGCGCTAGTGACCATCCGGAAGAGGTCGCAGAAGAAGACTTGGAGATCGATATCATTGTTCCCGATCTGCGGCCCGCTGCAACGATGGAAGAGATCACCCAAGCACTGGATTTGCCGAACTTTCCTAAGATCGAAGGGGGCGACTATCAAACTTCTACTACGGTCCAGGTGAGCTACCTTGCTCCAATCCTTGTTCCCGAAGCGCGGAAGTTCTACCGGGAACGGTTGTCAGCAGCAGGCTGGGAAGAACAAGAACAGCCGGCGGCGCAACTTGATACGGACGAGTCATGGTTACGAGAGTTCGAAAAAGATGGCTACGTCATGCGGCTATTCTTGAACAAATTGTCCGCCCCATCGGAAGACCAGCTCATTGTTGTTGAGTTCCTGCACATGGGGAATGTCGACACGCGGGAACTACCTGCACCGCCTGATGCCGAGAAAACATACGAAGGCGTCGTTTTCACATCCTTCACAACGTCGATGAACTCGCCAGAGGTTGTGGAGTTCATGCGGGCGCACTTCAAGAAACTCGATTGGAAGGAGCATAGCTTTGAAGATGGCGCTTATGGCACAAAGCTGACGTTGGTGCAGAACGCTGTTCGACTGCAAGCCAGGGTCATGATGCTCGGAGGCAAGACCACTGTCTCGTACGACGTGATGGCGATTGGTGAATAGGTCTAGACTCGCTTTTCTTTTTGCAACCGATCTTCTCACGCGAGTTCCTTTCCCCGCGATTGTTCCCTGAAGCCATGCGACGACCGATGCACGCACGGCGTCCGTGTCTCGCCGGCCGATGAAGCCCCCTTGGGGATCAGACCACATCCGCCCGATAACAGAAGCAATCTGATGCATCCGATCACCGGCTCCGCTACATTTTCCTTCCATTACAACGTGCCGGTCCTGCTCCGCGGAAATCGCTGCTGAAAGCGCGTACTGCCCACAGTCAATCCGCAATTGGCACAACCGCGGCAACGATTGGTTGACCAAGTAATAGGCACTTTCGGCAGGTCTCGACGTATTTTCTTTTCTGCGCACGCCACGAGTGATACTCTATGGACTACGGATCTGAGGTTCACTGATCGTAGAGACTTTGCCGACACGATCACATTGCAAACAACTAGAACCAATTCCAAAACCCGGTTGTGCTTGTTTTCGAACCCTCAATACAAGTGTTAGTACGATGCATTAGAGGGTTTTGGGACCACTTCTAAAGCGGTTTACTTTTTCTTGCGGGGGGTTCTGGCTCGTGGGAGCCTGAAATCGTAAAACCAAACGCGATTGTCGCGGTTACAAGTCAGCGTAATACGCTGTAGCTTCATCTTACAGGCGAAACGGGGGAGCGAGCCGATGCGCAGCCAAGCCAGCATCGAAATTGATCGGCCAATCGAAGAAGTCTTTCGTCTCACAAACGACCATATGCCCGAGTGGAGCACGATTGTCGTGAAAGACGAGGTGATTGAAGAAAGTCCCGACGGAGTCGGAACAACCTTTTTGACTGTCACCGAAGAGAACGGCCGACGAATGGAATTCCAAGGAATCGTGACTCGCTACGAGCCTCCACTCGTTAACGCCGTGGAAATGACCGGCACGATGTTCGACTTGGAGGTTGCAAATACCTTCGAAGATTTGGGAGGCCGAACGCGCGTCACACAAACGTCGTATGTTAATGGCAAAGGAATATTCGGCCTCATTCTGAAGATGTTTGGCTGGGCCATGAAAAATTCGAGCTGTAAAGCCGCCGAGAATGAACTGGAAAACTTGAAACGGTTTTGTGAGCGACAGGTAGACGCACCCGCGGAAGGACCGAATGAATAAGTACTCGAAGCAGCTGGCGACACTTTTCGTGCTCGTGATGTCGGCGCACACCACAAATGCAAACGATGATCGACATCAACACAATGCGAAAGAGCTTAACTCAGCCTTCGCCATCATTGAGCAGGCCGTTAATGAGGGCGAAGTTCCCGGTGCGATTGCGATGGTCGCCAAGGAGGGCGAAATCACCCGGCAGCAGCCGTTCGGCGTATGCGATATCGAACGACAACGTCCCATGCAAGTCGATACGATTTGCTGGCTGGCATCGATTACAAAGCCGATAACAGTTGCCACGGCGATGAAATTGGTTGAATCAGGTCAGATTTCACTTGATGACACCGTCGAGCAGTACCTTCCGGAATTCAAGAACCAAAAGGCTGCCGATGGCAACCACTACCCGATCACGATTCGCCAATTGATGAGCCATTCATCCGGGATTCCGCCAAGGCCGCCGGTACGCCCCCGTGAGTTCTTTGAGCCAGGCTGGCTTGGGCGACAGTTACGAGAGATTCCACCGGCCGTTGCGGAATTGGAACTGGAATTCAAGCCCGGCAGCCAAGTGCATTATTCAAACGCTGCACCGTATGTGCTGGGACGAATCGTCGAAATTCGCAGCGGAAAGCCGTTTCAAGAAATGGTTCAACGCTCGATTCTCGATCCTTTGGAAATGGGTGATACGTATTTTGCGTTGCCAGCTTCGAAGGAAGAACGGATCGCCGTCGTTTCCCGGCGGCGTCAAGGCGTCACTGACACATTCTTCCGGTTTGATTCTTCGTGGAATGTTAAAATGGCCATGCCGGATGGGGGATTGTTCGCGCCGCCGGGTGATGTGGCGAAATTCGTCCAGATGTTTTTAGTCAACGACGGCAGCGTCTTGTCGAAACAGTCTGTCGGCCAGATGCTGACTGTGCAGGCACCGGGCTGGGGCTTGGGTTGGTCGCTGGACGATGATGGCTCTTTCGAACATACCGGTTCCGCAGGCACATTGTGCTGGGGCGACCCGGCTAACAACGTCGTGGGAGTACTGTTCTTTCAAATCCAGGACCAGCAGACGGTCCAGCGATTGCGCGACGAATTTCGAACAGCGGTTGCCAACGCGATTCCTCAAGACGCCGGCAACTCCTCAGGTCGGGGAAGCTGAAAATTTGCCTTCGCCACGTGTCAAATCGTTCTCATTCCGACACTGATGACCCCGGAAGGTAATGGCATGGCAGCCGGTCCCAGTACGCCTGGACCCAGACCGGCTACCATGCAGAACGGAGCTTGCCATTTATTTGATGAACAACATTTCCTGATAGGTTGGTAGGGGCCATAAATCGTCGGCGACAATTCCTTCGAGTTCATCGGCGTATTCGCGGACCGTGCTCATGGCCGGCAGCACGACATCGCAACAATGGCGGGCTTCGTCAACGAGGTCGACGGCCCCGTCTTCGCTCATCGCTTTGTCCAAAACAGCGATACTGTCCTGCAAAGACTTGACGAGAGATGTCGCCACGTCGAGCGTATCGGTATCGAACTCATAGCCCACCAACTTTAGATTGGCGCAAGTGGCAGCCAGTTCATTTTGGTAGCGAATTGCAGCGGGAAAAATCATGGTTCGCGCCATCTCAATCGTCAACTGAGCCTCGACGTTAACAGTCATGCAGTACTGTTCCAGGTAGGTCTCGAGTCGACTCTCCAATTCGCGTTCCGAGAGAACCTCGTATTTCTCGAAAAGTTCCTGAACTTCAGGAGCTTGCAGGTAAGGCAATGCGTCCGCCGTCGTTTTCAGGTTCAGCAAACCCCTTTCCGACGCCTCCGTATGCCAGGCATCCGAATACCCGTCTCCGTTGAAAATGATCGCCCCGCATTCGTTGATGACTTCGGACAGCAGTGTCTGGACAGCGCTGTGCAATGATTCGGGATCACCTTGCGTTGCCTTTTCCAACTGGCTGGCACAGTAGTCGATCGACTCGGCGACAATTGCATTCATTGCCACCAACGGTCCAGCGATCGATTGATTCGATCCGACGGCACGAAACTCGAATCGATTGCCGGTGAAGGCAAACGGGCTTGTACGATTACGATCACCGGCATCCTTCGGGAGCGGAGGTAGGACGTCGACACCGACTGTCAGCGTTCCTTTTTCCAAAGAGGAATTGGCCCCGCCCGCTTTGATCTGACCGAAGACATCGGTAAGTTGATCGCCCAGAAAAATAGAAATAATGGCAGGTGGCGCTTCGTTGGCTCCGAGTCGATGATCGTTTCCAGCCGAGGCGACAACCGCGCGCAGCAGCCCTTGATACTTATAGACGGCTCGGATCACGGCCGCGCAGAATACGAGAAACTGAGCGTTGTCGTGTGGTGTGTCTCCCGGGTCAAGCAAGTTTCCCTGCGAACTGCTGCCGAGCGACCAGTTCACGTGTTTGCCGGAACCGTTAACTCCGGCGAACGGCTTTTCATGCATGAGACAGGCCATGCCATATTTTTCAGCGACACGACGCAGCGTGGTCATCATCAGTTGTTGATGATCTGTCGCAAGATTGGCCGACTCGAATACCGGTGCAATTTCATATTGTCCGGGCGCGACTTCGTTATGCCTGGTCTTCACAGGAATCCCGAGTTTAAATAGCTCGCGCTCCGTTTCCAACATGAAGGCCAGCACTCGCTCGGGAATGGCGCCGAAGTAATGATCGTCAAATTCTTGTCCTTTTGGAGGCTTGGCCCCAAACAAAGTTCGGCCCGCATTGACCAAATCCGGACGGGCGAAAAAGAAGTGTCGATCGATCAGAAAGTATTCCTGTTCAGGACCGGCCGTCGACGCCACAAACGCCGAGTCTTCATGTCCGAACAAGGTCAGTATTCTCTGCGCCTGCCGGTTAAGTGCCTCCATCGAGCGCAATACCGGGGTCTTTTTATCGAGAGCCTCTCCCGTCCAGGACACAAACGCCGTTGGAATGCAAAGTGTTGTTCCGTTGGGATTCTCCAGGATGTACGCGGGACTTGTGACGTCCCAAATCGTGTACCCCCGCGCTTCAAACGTTTGGCGAATTCCGCCAGTTGGAAAACTGGAACCATCGGGCTCTCCCTGAATTAACTGACTACCACTGAATTCGGCAATCGCCGTTCCTTCGCCATTCGGTGAAAGAAAGCTGTCGTGTTTTTCGGCCGTTGCGCCGGTGAGCGGAAAGAAAACGTGAGCATAATGTGTGGCGCCCTTTTCGATGGCCCAATCCTTCATGGCTGAGGCCACGATATCAGCCACAGATGAGTCGAGTTTTTCTCCCGCTTCGATCGTCGCCACCAGCGATTTGAAAATCGGCTTCGGAAGACGATCTTTCATAACTTTCTTGCTGAAGACATTGGCTGAAAACAGGTCTTGTGTGGGCGTCTCCGAAAAGTTGAGTGGGCGCGTGGTGGGCTGATAGTTTGTCACCGCTGCAATCGCAGCCATTCTTGCCGAGGCACCGGAGGACGGCACGGAAGACCCCCGGCCCGCTGCCGGACCTGAAGACTGTTGCGATTCTGCCTCTGGGATAATGGTCGTACTCACCGGATGCTCCTTGTTTTGTTTGAGTTCGAAACACTCGAATCGTTTGCGAGTGTGCGGCTGCAGTCAGCTCGGTTACGCACGACAGTGCCGATCGCCGGCTGGTCGCGCAGAATTCACGGACATCAAATGTCGCCCCAATTCCGACATTCACTGAAGAAAAACGAACGAGCAAAACATGTGCCCTTAATCCGAGAGGACAAATCGCTCCGCCTTGCCAACTCAGATTACTTCTTGACAAACGAGCGAAGGATTAGCTTGGTTTAACCAGTTGGCCGTCATCGAAACCCGCGCTGAGCGGCTCGATGCATTGATTCTGTACTTTGATGCACAGTTCGCAGGCACAACCAACAGCCCCGATCACGGACCGAACGTTTGTGGCATGAACAAGTGGCGAGCATGCAGAAAACGCGAATCTCGCTAGTTTCGGGCTGATGATTTCGCGGAATGGATATCGAACAGTCTGATTTGGAGATCGCAAACTGAACTTCACCCGCAATGCCAATGGCCAAACGACTTTGACAAGAAGCAATCGGCACGAATTGTGCAACAATTTTGGCAGGCCGTGCTTGCGCATTTACTTTTGCGGCGAACCGCGATGTGAACGACTTCAAGTCACGTCGATAACTGAATCGGTGTCGATGCCATCATCCACGTGCGACGAATCTACGAAAGTCGTCAGGCTGGGAAGCAATAACGATTCCAAAATCGACGATCGTGTTTTGAGTGGCTGCTTCTGCACTCTGTCAAAAAAGGTCGGTCGATAATATTCCGCGAGGTGGATGTAAAAATGCGGCGGCAACCTAAAGATTGACAGAACGATTCGAAATCCCGAAGCGGGCATTGGGGCACAATCTGTGCTAGTTTCTCGATGGCTCGCAAAGGCAACACTTGTGGAATCTGCTCAACGCGATACCGATCATGAAACCGCGCCCCGCAGGATGGCGATCTCCAGACCGATTCGCAAGATAGCGACAGGTGTGGGGCTATTCCTTGCAGTCTGTGTCATCGCCGTCATCGGATACATGGCATCCGGCTGGAAGCTCGATGACTCCATCTACATGGTGATCATTACGATCTTTGGCGTGGGCTACGGTGAAGTGCAGCCCGTTCAATCCCCAGCGCTTCGAGCATTGACCATCATGGTCATCATCGCGGGGTATGGAGCGGTCATCTACACGGTCGGTGGATTCATGCAAATGCTGATTGATGGAGAACTAAATCGTGCGCTGGGAGCGAGAAAAATGACGAAAGACATTGAGCGGTTGCGAAACCACACGATCATCTGCGGTGTGGGTCGGATGGGAACGATACTGGCGCGCGAACTGTGCGCTGCCGGAAAGTCATTTGTCGTCATCGACTGCGACGAGCGCCGGTTGCAGATTGCCGCAGACCGGGGGTATCTGGTCATCAACGGTGATGCCACTGAGGAATTCGTCTTAGAGCAGGCTGGCATCGACCATGCCGCTGTGCTGGCGACAGTCTTGTCGGTTGATGCGAACAATGTCTTCGTCACGATTACAGCTCGGGAATTGAACCCCGACCTCATCATCATCGCCCGGGGCGAAAACCCACGAACTGAAAAGAAGCTACTCGGCTGCGGTGCCAACAAAGTCGTGTTGCCGACGGCCATTGGAGCGACGAAGTTGGCGAGAATGATTGTCCGACCGACGGCTGAAAATATGCTGGAACAATTGGCGGGACAGAACGACATGACGGATGAGTTAGGCCGCATTGGTCTACACTTTGATGAATTGGAAGTCTCAGCCGATTCGTCATTAGTCGGCAAGGAGTTAAACGACATCGAATTGCGCAGCAATCATGGTTTCTTGATTGTCGGAATGCGCCGGGCCGATGGCACGACAATGCTAAATCCACCAGGGGAAACCCGATTATTTGCAGGTGATGTCGTCATCGTTCTCGGCCATGATGACGACATCCCACAACTTGCTGAGAGATTCTCCTCGACCGCAGAGAGCATTACTTATCGCGGCGTCACGATGTCTAGTGGTTGATCGAGTGAGCTTCCGGGTGACCCAATCCTTTGACGGACGGCTGACAATATACGTCCCAGTTCACCTTGCAGACACAACCGATTCAAGACGTAACGCCGACATCGGCATTCTGGGAACGACTAACCAGTCGATCGACATCTTCAAGTCACCAGAGTGGCAACCGCATTCCATGATCAAAGTTTCTGCAAACTGCATTCTGGTTGATTTTTTCATCGCCGAAGGCTACTGTGAAAAAAGGTTGGACGCACCAGACCGATCGCAAACAGGCAACCAATCTACCTGATGGATGCCGACTTGAACGGATGTGAGTAATCGATTGTGAATCTCTGGACGGCGTTGGCATTTGCCATAGTATTGCTGCTTCCCGCGATTTTTATCGCGGTGTGTCTCGGTTATCTTTTGATCCGACACAGCCGAGAATTCCAGCATTTCTTCGAGACGCCTCCGGCGTTGGTCGCCCCCGAAGCCGAACCGCTGATCGGCAACGAAATACGATTCCGCACGAAATCAGGGCGTCAACTCGCGGGGACACTTCTCGCCCATCGCGGTGAATCATGCCAGGGAGTCATCGTATTCTGCCATGAGTTTACCGGGACACGTCACTTAGCAATGCGCTATACCGATTTCTTGCTCGAAGCGGGCTTCGATGTTTTTGCATTCGACTTTTGCAATCACGGGGAAAGCGACTCCGTAGAGGGCTACGAGCCCATGCAATGGGTCACCGAACACGAAGTCGAAGATGTTTCGGCGGCCGTTCAATACGCATACTCTCAATTTCCTGCGGCCCGAGATGGCCTGGGGATTTACGGGATCTCTAAGGGCGGAAGTGCCGGTGCTGTCGTCGCTTCTCGGACAGGTCTGGCAAAGGCCATCGTCATCGACGGTGCCTATCCGACTCATTCGGTTGTCGCTGGCTTCGCCCGACGTTGGGTCCACTTGGTGGCACCACTCGGACGGGCAATTCGCTCGATGCCTCAAGTTGCCTACCGCATACTGACAGCTGTTGAACTCATGCGCATCGGCCGCCGCCGGAATTGTCGTTTCCCTCGTGTGGAGACTTCGTTACGCAATCTTTCTCGGTATCCGCTCCTGGTAATCCACGGCAAACGCGACCGGTATATTTCGGTGGATATCGTAAAGAAAGTATTCTCCACTCGATTCAAACGGATGAATTTTTGGATCGTTCCCAACGCCAAACACAACCGGTGCATCGACGTGGCGGGGGATGATTACCGTAATCGAGTTACCGACTTTTTCGAGACCTACCTCGCCGTGGAAAGCCCCAGTCGTGGACTGGAGAGCGTCCCTCGGGAAAGTGGGAACATTTGATAGGAGACTTGGTAAGGAACTCGGATTCTCAGGATTCTTCGCTGGCCCGGCGACGGTTGGCTACGAATCCGGAATACCCATTCGGGCTGACCGTCAAAATCGAAGTCGGATCCAGCCCCAGTCTGTGCATTTTCTCACAGTAGGTTTGCGATTTACCTAGACCATCCGTATCATTACGCCATACAACGGCATCTGGCTACCGCTGGACTTGGGGCCAGACTACTGTTTTTGATTTCTTAGGGTTGGGTCAGCATCAGACGCTAGGCTCGCGGTTAAGCAACCGGGAAGCCACTCGCGGAACGAGGGACTCGGTTCGTGCATCGACGCCAGAAGGAAGATTCCGGCGATTTCACTGTGCTCGGTGAATCGTCCGAAATGACTCCATCGCTATCAAAACGCTCCCAGTCCCGAAGCAAGCAATCCGCTGATTG
The DNA here is from genome assembly GCA_028284485.1 of Planctomycetaceae bacterium. Lineage (GTDB taxonomy): Bacteria > Planctomycetota > Planctomycetia > Planctomycetales > Planctomycetaceae > JANQRQ01. Next base: position 21,121 of record JANQRQ010000193.1, read on the forward strand.
CTCAGCCAATGATTCTCTCCTGGCTTGGTTGTTTCCCGGCCTCGGTTCTCGGCACGTCGGAATGGGTGCGGATATTATCGGCGTCCATTCGGCTGCAGACGACTTGATCGCAGTCGCCGGTGATATTCTCGGGTACGATCCTGTCGCAATCTGCCTGGAGGGTCGCAGCCGGGTTGCTTTGCCGACTCGGCAGGAAGCCGAAATCATCTACGTCATCAATTGTGCTTACGCTCAAGTCCTATTCGCAGAAGGGCCGAGGCCGAACTACGTTTGTGGGCACAGCTTGGGGACCTGGTCGGCCGCCTATGCCTGTGGAGTGTTCGACTTCGCGACCGGATTGAGGACGGTGATTCGAGTCGAAGAACTCATGGAACAGCACGTCGACGGCAAGCACCAAGCCATGGGAGTAGTTATCGGACTCAGCGAGAGCTGCGTTTCGGAACTCTGTGAAGAGACGGAAAACGTCTTCCTCGCCAACTACAATTCCGATGGCCAAT